>JAHDGY010000049.1 GCA_020631555.1 Flavobacteriales bacterium
ACTTTTTTAACTGGTCAATTTACTCCGGAATAAAGTGGTCAATTTGATCCGGAATTACATGGTCAAATTTACCGGAATACACAATAGGTGAAAGGAGATGTTAAAGTGAAGCGATTAGTTCAACATTTGATATTTCCAGAAGGGATTTTATATGACTTTGAAAATGACCATTATCGAACCTGTAGAGTTAACAGCTTGTGGATCGGAATTTCTTTGGTTTCAGGTGATTATGGAGCATAAAAAACGAAACCCACTCAAATAGTCTGAACAAGTTTCGTTTAGTAGCCCGTAGGGGAATCGAACCCCTGTTTCCAGGATGAAAACCTGGCGTCCTAACCCCTAGACGAACGGGCCAAAATATTGATTGCTTTACCCGCCGTTTGCGGATGCGGATGCAAATGTACTAGAAGATTTCATTCATCCAAACATTCTGTTTTCTTTTTTCTCAAATTTTATCCTTGATCTGTGTCGGCCTGAAACTTAAACCCAAGACGCTTTCCAGTCTTTAAAACAAGGTTGCTACTCATGGTGTGCATCTCGTGAACGTAGACCTCCTTGACTTGGTCGTAATTTGGAGTGAATAGGTCGAAATCTAGCGTGTATAAGATCGCACTTTGCACTATCGATTTTAATAAGCTTTGATTAATTGTAGCATTCACAAAGTCATTGTACAAAAAACCTAGTTGACGTTTGCCTTCAACCTTAAAATGATTTTCATGGTTGATGAAAATTCGCGCGATCATGTACCCAAGGTCGTTTGGTCTATTGTATTTGAAAGAATCCGATAGAAAGTTGTAGATATTGATGATTCCGCAATATCCACGAGCTGGATTCTTCTTTAAATATGACGAGCGCCATAAGTTATGCCCACCGTCGAATTGAAACACATTGGTGTGCATGTGAAATATCAGTAAATCTCCTGCTACTCGCAGATGAGCCTCGAACTCGCTTTTATCGATGTACTCGATCCGAATACGATTGTCGATTTGTTCAAATCTGTCTTCCAAATCCTCTGCGACGGACTTGAGTGTTTCTTTCAATAATTGGAAGTTTGTGAGCAGGTTGTTGTACACATCTTGCTTAAGGATTCCTTTTTCCTTAATTATTTCAACAATTAACTCTTGAGGATCTTGCATCCAATAAATTTAGTAGGCTTTTGCAAATAACACCCTCTTGGTAGAAGGTTTACCTGTCAATATGCAATGGCCAGATTCTTCTTTCGCCTTATAAGGAATGCATCGGATGCTTGCTTTCGTTAGTTCCTGAATTTTCTCTTCCGTTTCGGTTGTTCCATCCCAGTGGGCCGAGATGAAACCACCTTTATAATTTAGTACCTCCTTAAACTCTTCAAAAGAGTTGACCTCATGTGTGTTTTCCGACCTAAAATTTTTAGCTCGTTCAAAAAGGTTAGTTTGAATTTCTCCTAGTAGCTTTGAAATGTACTCGCACAGATTTTCTAGCTGCACAGAAGCTTTCTCTTTCGTGTCCCGCCTTGCTACTTCTGCACAACCTTGATCTAAATCCCGTTGACCAATTGCTACGCGCACAGGAATTCCCTTCATTTCATATTCTGAAAATTTCCATCCCGGTCTTTTTTGATCGTCGTCGTCAAATTTTACACTAATCCCATTCTCTCGCAATTCCTCCATTATTGGCTGAAATCTTTCCTTAATCGCATTCAATTGGTCTTCCTCTTTGTAAATTGGAACGATTGCCACGTGCAATGGCGCTATGTTAGGGGGCACAATTAGTCCTTCATCATCAGAATGAGTCATAATAAGAGCCCCCATTAGACGGGTTGATACTCCCCATGAAGTGGCCCAAACGTGCTCTTGTTTGCCTGTACTGTCTGCAAATTTTACGTCAAAAGCTTTAGCAAAATTTTGCCCCAAGAAATGTGATGTGCCTGCTTGTAATGCTTTTCCATCTTGCATCAGAGCTTCAATGCAATAAGTTTCTTCAGCTCCTGCGAATCGCTCGCTCTCCGTTTTAATTCCTTTTACAACAGGAATGGCCATGAAATTCTCTACAAAGTCAGCATAAACTTCCAGCATTTTTTCTGTTTCTTCTATTGCTTCATCCTTTGTGGCGTGGGCAGTATGGCCCTCTTGCCATAAAAACTCTGCGGTTCTCAGGAAAAGTCTCGTTCTCATCTCCCATCTAACCACATTAGCCCATTGGTTAATCAATAACGGAAGATCTCTATGAGATTGAATCCATTTCCTGTACGTGTTCCAAATTATTGCCTCACTCGTTGGCCTAACCACTAATTCTTCTTCTAATCTGGCCTCCGGATCGACCATCAATTTTCCTGCATTTTCGGGATCATTTTTTAATCGATAATGAGTGACTACCGCACATTCTTTGGCAAAACCTTCTGCATTTTTTTCTTCCGCTTCGAAAAGACTTTTCGGCACAAATAGAGGGAAGTATGCATTTTGATGGCCAGTTGCTTTAAACATTCCGTCCAAAATTTCCTTCATGTTTTCCCAGATTGCAAATCCGTAAGGCTTAATTACCATACAACCCTTGACGCCAGAGTGTTCTGCCATTCCTGCTTTTTCAACAATCTCGTTATACCAAGCTGAATAATCATCTGCTCTCGAGGTTAATCCCTTTCCCATATTTTTTTGGTATGATATTTGGTTAGTGTAGTCAAATCACATACAAAGTTAACGCTTTTTGAGCCTTGAATCTTAAATTTAAAGTTGCTAACTTTATATAAGTTAATCTGTTCTAAATTAAGAGAGGAGTGCTAAAATGAAAAGATCAAGTTTATTAATTGGCGCGTTTTTAATTTCTGGTTTGATGTCATGTTCTACAGCATCTAAAGTAGCCTATGATGGTGAGGACGATGTGTATGGTAATATGCAAGATTTGGCTTTGGCTGAATCAACAAATCAAGGTGTTGCTGAATATCATTCGCGAAGTGAGTCGTCTAGTAAGTATTCGAATGTTGGCGGAGACAGTTATTTTGAACCTGAATACAAAGAACTTTTTAGCGATGAGGACGATTATTACGATGAAGATCATGAACGATCAAGAGATATGTACGATTACCAGGATTATGAGTATTCTGCACGTTTGCGGAGATTTCATAACCCAGCTGGAATAGGTTATGGCTATTATGATCCATTTTATACTGATCTATATTGGTACGATCCATTTCCGCAGAACTGCGGAGTCAATATTATTGTTGGCGCAGAGCCAGTTTGGTACTCTTCGAGCAATTTTTGGGTAAACACTGGATGGGCTTGGAATTGGTGGGGTCCGTCTTGGAATATTGGCTGCAACTGGGGAAGACCAACCTGCGGTGGGGGAAGGGGTAATCCTTATGGTTGGAACAATGGTTTTGCATGGAACAAGGGCTATTGGAATGGTCATAATAATGGTTACTGGGATGGTTTTCATCACGGTAACATGATGGGGAATGCTAATGCTGCTTGGAATGAACATCCAAGACGATATTATGGCCCAAGGAGTAACGTGTCTGCCAATAATTCTGGAAGAGCGGCTCAGTACTCTGCCTCACAATCGCAACAAGGTGGAATGCCTCAACAAAAATCGTTTACAAGTGGAAAGAAGACTTCCCGAGCTCAACAAGCCTCAGTGGCTAGTGCATCAGGTAGGGCTCGATCATCGGAGAGATTTGACGCAAGAAATCAACAAGTATTCAAGCAAGGGTCTCCCAAGACTGCGAACAGGGCGAATAGAAGATATTCAAGTGCCGCAAAAAGTGGGCGAACTGAAGCAAAGACTAGTTCGACGAAGTCTGGTTATGTCGGACGAAGGGAGGCTAGTAAAAGTGCAACTGCTAGAACAGGAAAGTATTCTAGAAGTGGCCGTCAAACCTTAGGTGGAAATTATAGGTCTGCACCAAGAAATAGCAACAACCACAGAAGTAGAGTAGGTAAGGCAGATCAAGTTAATAGAGGTGCTAGTTCTACGCATCGAAATCAAAGAGCGAATGGGTCCAGAGGAACCTCGACCAAAACACCAAAGTTTAGTTTGCCTAAGAATAGCCAAAGTAGGTCTGGGCAGTACAATAGGAGAGGTGGAAACTCTTCTGGTTCTTCTAGTAGATATCAAAACAGTAGTAGGTCGAATAGCAGTTATAGCAGACCGACGCAGCGATCGAATAATTATAACAAACCTAGGTGGTCTAGTCGCGGAAACTCTAATTCGTACAACGGTGCGTCTAGATCTTCTCGAAGCAATAATTCGGGAAGTAGATCAGCCAGGTCGCGAAGTGGCCGTAGATAGTTCAATCATTTATTCATAAAACTGTACTATGGTTAGTGCCTTTTTGAAAACATGTGCGGCTGGAGCACTTGTTGTACTTACTTGCACCCTGAACGGCCAAAATGAAATTGAAGCCTTGCGATATTCCAATACTCATTTTGGCGGGACAGCTCGATACAATGGAATGGCTGGAGCATTCGGAGCTGTTGGAGCGGATTTATCTGTGCTTAGCACCAACCCAGCCGGAATGGCAAGATTTAGGAAGTCCGAAATTTCAATTACACCCTACTTAAACATTAATCGATCCTGGGCGGATTTCAATAAAGAAAGAAGTAAGGATTTTCGAGTCAGGGTAAATCTCGGCAATGTTGGATTTGTTGGAACGAGAAGAATTGGGCGGGGAAGCAGCTGGAAGTCGGTCCAATTTGGGATTGCCTACAACCAACTGGCAAATTTTTACACCTCTGCCGTCATTCGAGGATTTTCAAAGCCTAGCATAGCCGAAGATTTTGCAAATAGAGGTTGGGGAATTGAGCCTACAGGTTTGGCGGATCAGGCTCATTTGACTAGCATGGCTTATGAAACTTATTTGATCGATTACGATTCTTCTCAAAACTCTTATTTCGTTCCTATTACAAAAGATTCGTTACTTGTGAACAGGACTAGACGTACTGCAGGGACAATGGGAGAAATGAATTTTGCATTTAGTGCCAACTATCGGGATAAGATATACCTCGGTGCGGAGCTCTCATGGGTGAATGTAGACTACAGTGAGGATGTGGTCCATAATGAAAGAGTTTTGGTAGATTCTACTAATCATATAACTGATTTTACCTATACGGATAATCTTACAAGTGAAGGTAGCGGGATAAACTTGAAAGTTGGAATTATCGCTCTTCCAACTGACTGGGTCAGACTGGGTATGGCCGTGCATACAGGTAGTATGATTGGATTTACCGAAAATTGGAAGCGTAGATTAAGTACTACTTTTGACGAATTGGGAAGCAATCCTGAAGTTGGAACATACACGAATGAATCACCAGACGGTCAATTTTCTTATCGATTAAGAACTCCCGCAAAATATATTGGAAGCGCTGCATTTATTATTAATAGACAGGGTATGATTAGCGCCGATTTTGAATTGGTAGATTATGCTAGGGCAGCATTTCGCGAGAACAGATCGTTCGGGGCATGGGATGTTTCTGGTTCGAATGAGGTGATCAAAAATACCTATAAGCAAGCTCTTAATGTGCGAGTAGGAACCGAATGGAAAATTGGAAATGACTGGTTGATACGGGGAGGTTACGCTGCTTACGAATCACCATTTCAAAATAACTTGACTCAAAACTCGTGGAGGCAAAGTTATACAGGAGGTGTTGGCTATCGCATCAACTCTTTTTACATGGATTTAGCATACGTGCTTTCACATTGGACGGAAGACTATTATATGTATGATCCAGGACTAGTCGCGCGAACAGATATAAGGACACACGAGTCTAGAGTAATGTGGACAATAGGTGTGCGGTTCTAGTTACTCCTGATACTCTGAAATTAAACCTCCTACTAACCTGGTTAAATCTGTTCTGGAATCGATCACATTGTAAGCTGCTTCCCAGGCTTGGACACCAGCGTTTGAGAACGCATTTTGGACATCTCTAAATTCAAATGAGTTGATTAACCCGGCGTTGAACTTTTCTTGCGCCGCATCCATGTTGCGTTTCGCGATTACTGCGGATTTCTTAGTCAATTCAAGAATTTTAATTCGGGCATTATACAAGTCCAAAGCAATGCTCAATTCATTCTTAAGTTTAGATTTAAGTTGATTCAATTTGAGTTCGGTAATTTGATTTTGGATTTTAACTGCTTGCAATGCGCGTTTTACCTTACCTCCGTTGAATAGCGTAAAATTCAATGTTAACCCAGCATAATAGGTGAAAGTAGTTCCAGAAATGGATGGATTGTCACCAATGGTATATCTGCTGGTATTAGTGTTTCCACCAATATTAAACCCTATTGTAGGATAAAGTCCGGCCCTTGCAATCTTAACATCGCTTTGGAATATTTCTCTACTTATAAATTGATTTTTTAAATTTTGATTGTTCGATTCCATTTTAGCTCCCAATGCGTCAATTGTGTATTGCTCTTTTTCCCTTTTAAAGTCGTCTGTCAAATTGTATCGTTGTTGTACGTCGACAGCCATCAATAAATTGAGATTTTTTACAGCATTGTCGAAGGAAAGTTCTTGATTGACTACTGCAATAGAATCAGAGTACATAGCATTTTCAAATCTTATCGCTTCCAATGAAGAACTAGTTCCTAGTTCCTCTTTGAGCAATTGATATTTCCATTTCAGACGTGAAATATCCATGCTTTCTTGAAGAACTAAGAGCTTTTTTTGTTGCAGCTTGACGCTATAATATGCTAGCACAATTGCATGAATTGCATTTTCAACAACTACTGCAGCGTTTCCTTCGCTTTGAGCTTCTAATTGTTCAAGTTTTCTTTTGGATGCTTTGGCTGAAAAGCCGTTAAACAGGGTCCAATTTAATTCAACGCCACCAGAGAAACTATTGGATATCATTAATTGTTTAATGAAGGAAGTGGGGTTTTTGCTCTGATCGTTGAGGTTGTTGTTTTGTCCAAGTGAAAGAGAGATTTTTGGCAACATTCCTGCCTCTCCATACGAATTGTTGATTTTGGCGATAAAGACATCTTGTTGAGCCAGCTGAATGTCAAAATTATTGTTAAGTCCTAATTTAATTGCGTCCAATAGTGATAGGTCATTCTGGCTATTAGAGCATAAGCCTACTCCAATGCAAATAACTAAAGTTAAAATCTTCATCTTTTTATCCTAGGTTAAGTTGTTTTGCTGGAATGTTCAATAAGTTCCTTTTCTCGAATTTGTCGTTTGTAAATAGGTTCGACTTCCAGGGCATTCGGAGCCGTTTTTCCACCTCGCCACAACCAAAATCGTTGAATACGCATTTCGTTAAAAAATATGATTAGAATTGGGAAATAAAATACCAAGATCATAGTGCCGAATAATACACCAAAGGCTACCGATACACCCATTGGAACCAAAAATTGTGCTTGGAAATTAGTTTCCATAATTAAGGGCATCAATCCAACCACTGTCGTAATTGATGTGAGAATTATTGGGCGGAAGCGCATTTCTCCTGCAAGGACAGCTGCGTCCACTATAGTCATTCCTTTCCTTAAATTTCGATTAAACATATCCAACATTACAACCGCGTCGTTTACAAGGATGCCAACAAGAGCGATAACTCCCCAAAAACTCAATATAGAAAAAGGCCTATCGACAACGTAGTGACCAAGCATTGCGCTTGCAATTCCAACGGGAATAACCATTAAAATCAAACGAGCCTGATAGAATGATCCAAAATTAAGAGAAAGCACAATTAGTATGAATATTATTGATGCAGCAAACGCATATCCAAGGCGTTGCGCGGAATCTTCTGCTCGCTGTGCTTGTCCGCCAAATTTGAAGGAAGCCTCTGGAAACTTCTCCTTGGCAGTTGGAATGATGTCGGAATTAATCTTGGCATTTACCAGACCTGAATTTTCTGGATTATGTAAATCACCGTATAGCGATATTCTCTTCTCGCCATTCAAATGTCTAATAGCAACATTGCCTCGGTCAATTGAATAATCGACTAATTCAGACACTGGATATTCTCCACCAGCAACAGTTCTAATCCTCATTTTTTCCAATTGGTCAATAAGTTTTCGGCCGTCTTTAGGATATCTGATCCAGACTCGAACTTCGTCCCTGCCAATGATAAGTCTCTGTGCTTCTGATCCTAAAAACGCTTGACGAATTTGGCTTACAATTTCGTTTCTTGTGAGGCCTAGCAATTGTGCCTTTTCTTTTAATCTTAAATGGATTTCTCGTTTGCCAATACCACTATTGTTAACCAGGTCTTTCACTTCCGGTAACACTCTTATTTGATCAAATACCCATTCAGCGGCAGCTTGTACTTGTTCGCTATTCTCTCCAAGAATAGATAAGGCAAGTGGACTACCGAATCTTTCTTGATCCCCGACAGTGAATTTTCTAACGCCAGCCAATTTTGTAGAGTCAATTCTAGATTTAATTCGCTGGGCAATTTCGTTTGCACTTATTTTGTCTGTTTCCGCAAGAGAGACTCTTACAATTCCGGCATGGCTTCCGGATTCGCCAAGATTCTCGGTAGAGCCAACGGTTAAGGATCTGTATGTAATTAAAGTGTCACTAAACTCGTCAATTAGTTCTTGTTCGACTACTTCCACAATAGAGTCACAATGCCAGAGAAATTCTGAGATTCTATTTTCTGATTCACCAGGTAAATATGCGGCTTCAATCTTAATTGCATCAAATGGTATTGAAGGGAAAAATGTCCATCTGATAATACCTGCTGCGGTCATTCCAATAATTATCAAAACGAAGATCAGTGGATAAAAAACAACCCAAGTAATCCGTTTGGTCATTTTATTAAGTCGATTGCTATACGCTTTTCGAACTTTATTTATTCCAGTATCTAAGTATTTTCGTAATCCTTTTGGTGATTTTTGGTGTGCTCCGCCAAGTATATGTTTGCTGGCAAGGTGAGAGGGCAGAACCAAAAAAGCCTCAACAAGAGAGACTAAAAGGCATGCTATTACAGCGAAAGCCATTTCTTCCATCATCTCCATATGTCCGCCGATAAACAAAAGAAAGCCAAATGCGCATACGGTGGTCAAAACCGAGGTTAAAACGGATGAAATAACCTCCATTGTGCCATCTAGAGCAGCTCGCGCCGGGTTTTTTCCTCGTTCAAAATGTGAATAGATATTTTCAGCGATTACGATTCCATCATCAACCAAGATTCCAACCACAAGGATCATCCCGAATAGAGAAATCATGTTGATTGTCATTCCATACAAGGCTCCGAGGGCAAACATTCCTAAGAACGAAAAAGGAATCCCGAAGGCAACCCATAACGATAATTTTACACTCAAGAACAAGCCTAATACGATGCAGACCAAGACCAATCCAATGATTAAGTTGGAGCTTAGCATATTAATTCGTTCGTCCAACATGTCAGAAAATTGGAATAGTGTCTTTAATTGATACTCCTCGTTTTCAACATTGAATCCTTTAACATATTTGTCAATTTCCTTGGCGATTTTATTGATGTCTTCCGAGGGAAGTTTCTGAATTACCAGGGTGGTTGATCGCTTTCCGTTCAAGTACGATTTTCTAGGTGTTTCAGAAAATTTAAGTGTAACCTTAGCCACGTCCCGCACAAGTATTTTTTGACCATCTGTAGTGGTTCTCAATGTAATTTCGCCTATAGCCCCTGCCTTGGTTGATTTTGCCATTGAACGGATGTAAAGTTCCTCGGCATTTGTTTTAATTGATCCTGCGGTAAGGTTCAGATTATTTAGTGCTATCGCGTTTCTAATTTCATCGAATCGAATGCCATATTTTTGCATTTCGATTTCATCTATTTCAACGACCATTTCCAGTTCCGGGAATCCGTTTGTAGACACTTGAGAAATGGATGGAGTATTGAGCAATTCTCGCTCAATTTTTTGCGTCATATCCTTCATTTTCCAAAGGTCGTTTGGCCCAATTAAAGATAGATATGCGGCTGTGCTACTCATGCCACCACTTTTAATTCGAACTACTTGAGGTTCTTCAGACCCAGCAGGAAGTGAACTGATGCCATCAACCGCATTTTTGACCTCTTGCAGTAGTTCATCCATTGCGGTTCCGCTGTACGCCTCAATAGTAATGCTAGCAAAGTTCTCCAACGAATTAGAAGTTATCTCTTCAATTCCTTCAATTCCCGTTAAGCATTCTTCGATCTTAGTAGTTACACCTTCCTCCATTTCCTCTGGAGAAGCCCCTACGTATGAAACCGATACAACAATTCGATTCGGATCAGTTTCTGGGAAAAAGGAATGGCGCATTGTGGTAATGCTAATTAAACCAAATAGAGCCGTTACTACGATTATGGCATTTGCCCAAATCGGGTTAGTTATGAAAAAGGCTAAAAATTTTCTCATTTTTTGTTGGATTGGGGCCTTACTTTCATTCCAGGATAGGCGTCTAACAATGGCTCAATTACTACAGCAGTAGGGTATTCAAAGCCTTCGAATATAACCTTGTCTCCTTTCGTTAAAACCACTTTAATCTTTCTCGATTCGAGTATGTTATCTTTGTTGGCGATATAAATATTTTGATCTCCAAATATTGCTTGACGAGAAATTGTTCCAACATTAATAAGTTCAATAGGAGCGAATCGAGCAGTTAAATACATCCCATCCAGCAGTTGTTGAGCGTCCGCTTTGTTGTGTGCTATAATTGATGCAAAAATGGTTTGAGATTGTGTTGATTTATTGATGTATTTGCTAATACGAGCAACTTTAGCTGTGTAGGAATTGCCATTGTGCGATAGGTCGACCATTTGACCAACCTTGACATGTTTTGCAGCGCCAGAAGCTAGGGCGATTTCCACCTCCAATGAGCCCGATTTTATAATGGTAAGAATAGGTGATCCTGGATTAACAATTGTTCCGATGTTATTAGAAACTTCCAGAATGCTTCCGGCGAACGGAGCAGTAACTGTACTTTTTGCAATTCTATCTTCATCACTCAAGATGTTGTAATATTCTGAAAGGATACCTTTGGCAGCAAGAAACGTTTTAAGTTTGGTTGCTTGGCTTTTACTTTGAGCTTTTATATTGGGCATTGAAGGGAGCGGTTGGCCAACTTGAATTCTGTCGAAAAAATCTCGCCATGCGTTAAAGTTTGTTGGAAAATCCAATTTAAGATCAGGCAACGCGGTGGCAATTATGTTCATATATGAGCTCTTTCGGGCTTTCAAAGCAAGTTTTGCCTGCCTTTGATCAACTCGAAAAAGTGTAGCTCCTTTTCTGAAAGTTATTCCCTTTTTTAGTGTCACGTTTCCTTGTAGCAATTCTCCTTGTGCTTCGGATGAGACCTTAATACTACGACCAGAAACGACCCTTCCATTTCCTTCAATTCTTGCCATAATGGTGTCTCCATGAACGTGATTGACTTGAACCGTCTTTATAATCTGTTCGGAAGTACTTTCTTTACCTTCTTTTGTCTTGTGTTTTTTGGGTTTGTTGGCCAAGTCCATTCCTTTCTTGACTCCACTTGACCAGGTTGCAGAAAAAAGACCTAATAATACAATTACAACTAATACAATATAAACTACTCTAGCGCGCATAAGTCATGCTTTTTATGGAAAGGTAAAAGTAGAATGTAAGAATTCATCCGGTGCATAATTTACATAAATGGTTTTCATGTTATTTAAACGGAAAAGAAATTTTGGTTAATAACTTTGTTAAAAAAACATTAAGGCAGTCTACAAAAGTGCGATTGTGGTATACGTAATTTTGATAAGCACCGGGTTTATTGTTAATAGGTATGATTGTTAGGCTGTTTGGTAAAAGAAGATTGAATTCCGACAAACTTGCGAATGTTTTTGTCAATGGAATTTTGGATTCTGTGGACAACAGCTTCCCGGCCATTGCCGAACACATTAACGAGGATCCTGAATTTATATCCAATCCCGATATCAATAATTCGGAGCAACACGATTTTTTGATGATCGTTCTCGCTGGGAATCTGAAGTTGCTGTCCCATCATTTTGCTGCTGAGGAAGAAGCAGTGTTAAGGACTAAAATTGTTCAGAAGTTGGCGGTGGTATTTTCTACTACAGAGGATGTTCTAGAATCTCAGCTCAAGGATTATAATTCGTTTATGTCAAAGGTTAACCACCCGTCAAAGAACGTATTGTACGGAATGTCTAAGGCGGTGTTCTTTAAGTATGAACTTGGAGCTTTTCAAGATGACTATTTCAGGGAGATGAATTCGCCAAACCCGTTATTCCTAAAAAGGCTTGATGAGTTGATTGAAAATTTCCTGTGGGATTGGAATGCATATCTGGATAAAATCAAATTAGTTGCGGGTTAGGCTCTGATTTAAGTGTCCTAAATTCTTGGAATTCTACAAAGGATACTTTTCTAAATATCTTTACCCAAAACTAAAATTTGGAGAGTACAAAATACTTAATCGTGATTGTTGGACCTACGGCAATTGGAAAGACTGGTCTAGCTATTTCCCTTGCCCAACATTTTTCAACGGAAATTGTGTCTGCGGATTCTAGGCAAGTGTTTAAGCAAATGAACATTGGAACCGCTAAACCAACCGTCGAGGAGCAAAACGCGGCTAAGCACCACTTAGTTGATTTTGTGCCTATCAATAAGTTGTACACGGCCGGAAAATTCGAACGGGATGCCCTTGATGTTATTCATGAAATTCATGCGAAGACAGACGTTGCGATTATGGCTGGAGGATCAGGGCTTTATGTTGATGCTGTTTGCATTGGAATAGATAACATTCCAAGTGATCTCAAAATCAGGGAGCGTTTGAACTCGCAACTAAGCGAAAATGGACTCGATAGCCTGCTTGAGCAGTTAAGAAAGCTAGATCCAGAACATTTCCATATTGTGGATCAGGCCAATCCACAACGGGTAATTAGGGCGTTGGAGGTATGCGTGGCCTCTGGCAGGCCTTATTCTGCATTCAGGAAGAAAACACCCAAGAACCGTCCTTTCACGGTAGTGAAAGTTGGATTGAATGCGGATCGCGAATTGGTCTACGATAGAATTGAACGACGAGTTGATTTAATGCTGCAAGCAGGATTACTAGATGAGGTTAGATCGCTATTTGATTATCGAAATTTTAATTCACTTAATACGGTTGGGTATAAAGAGTTTTTTCCTCACTTAATTGGAAAGGCTCGACTGGAAGATTGCATAGACCAGCTCAAAAAGAATACTAGGAATTTTGCCAAGCGTCAGTTAACATGGTTTAAACGAGATTTATCCACGTTGTGGGTTGATGCTGTAAATTCTGATTTGAAAAAAGATACTATTAAATTGATAGATTCTCGAATTTCAGAGGGCAACTAAAAATTGAAACGCGGCAGACGTAAAGTGTGGCATTTCAAGGCTTATATTTGTTGGTCGTATAAAGCACTCTATGAAAGTTGTCGATCACATCAAAAAGGCCAATTCTACCTTATTCTCTTTTGAGATTTTGCCACCACTAAAAGGTAAAAGTATTCAATCGATTTACGAGGGAATTGACCCGTTGATGGAGTTTGCTCCACCGTTTATTAACGTTACTTATCATCGAGAGGAGTACGTGTATAGAGAGAGAGAGAATGGGCTGCTTCAGAAGGTTTCGATTCGCAAAAGACCGGGAACCGTAGGGATTTGTGCAGCAATCATGAATAAGTATAACATTGATGCTATTCCACATTTAATCTGTGGCGGATTCTCTAAGGAAGACACAGAAAATGCATTAATCGATTTGCAGTTTTTGGGGATTGATAATGTATTGGCCTTGAGGGGAGACCCAATCAAGAGTGAGACGACGTTTGTTCCACAGAAGGATGGTCATGGGTTTGCGGTTGATTTGATTAATCAAATTCAGGATATGAATAGCGGTCAATATTTGTACGATGAGCAGGAGAGTGCTGCGACAAATTTTTGTATTGGTTGTGCCGGGTATCCGGAAAAACACTTTGAGCAAATGAACATGAAAACAGACTTGAAGTACCTTAAAATGAAGGTAGATGCAGGTGCTGAATACATTATTACTCAGATGTTTTTTGATAATCAAAAGTTTTTCGATTTTGTTAAGGCTTGTCGTGCTGTAGGAATAAATGTTCCAATCATTCCAGGTTTGAAGCCGATAACGACCATGAAGCACATCACATTTTTACCGAAGTTTTTCCACATCGATTTGCCGGAGCAATTGTCCACGGAGTTGGAAAAATGTTCAACAAATGCGGATGTTATGAATGTCGGAATCGAATGGGGGATTCAACAGTCAAGGGAGTTAAAAGAAGCCGGGGTGCCAGTAATACATTATTATACTATGGGCAAGTCGACCGCTGTGAAGTCCATAGTAGCTTCAGTGTTCTAATGCTGTTTAGTTGACTACCATTATTTTGGTAACCACGGATTCTGTGCCATCTTCGATGGTGCCAAATACCAAATAGACGCCACTACTAACTCTATTTCCATCGTAGTCTTTTACGTTCCATTTAGCCTGGCCGCCCACGGAAGTGGTTTCATGGATTAGGTTGCCTGAAACATCCGTTATCTTGATGTCAGAATCTGATGCCAATCCTTTAATTACCACATGGCCATTGTAGTCTGGTTTGATTGGATTGGGAAATGCAAATACTTCATCAGAAAACTGTTGCCCGCTTGTTGTGGCGAGAGAGGTAAATGATAACAGTCCTTTATCCGTACCAATAAAAACTTCTCCATTTTCGTGATTAATGGCAATGTCAATAATTAGATTGGAGAAGAGTGGACTGTTGTCCTTTGTAAAATGATAAATGGTTTGTTCACCATCTGGGCTGAGTAGGTAAACTCCTGAATTTTCCGTCCCGATCCATTTACGATTTCCATGATCTACTTCAATCGAAGTAATCGTTTCTGTTTCCAATAATACCTGAATGTTACCGTCCTGTTCAATGAGAATTTGTTGAACTTCTTTATCACCTCCTTGCAAAGCACTTTCAGGAGAATATAATACTGCCAATCCTCCCGTAAAGCCGATCCACATTTCACCATCTTTATCAAAGGCAAAAGACCTAACATGTTCGGATGGAAGGTTTCCATTTCCAATTCCTGTGCTTAAAAAAACAAAGTCATCATCAGACGTCTTGGACGTGTTATTGTCGTTAAAACCGGCAATTCCTTTTCTGCTTGCAAGCATCCATTTATTTCCGGATTTGTCTAATCGGACGTCTGAAATCGCGGCGTTTTTTATTTCTGTTCCGCAGGCATAAGACTCCCAGGCTCCGCCGGGGGTTCTTTTGATCAAGGGTTTAGAGGTAAAGGAATTGGTGATCCACAAATTTCCTTTATTGTCGTATGCCATGCCAGTTACATCCGAAATAATTTCGCTGTTATATCGAGTTTTAAATGGGCTGCTTTGGGTTGAATCGGGCCAATAATAGGTGGGTGAAGTGCTATTGTATTCTATCATTGGGACAACTGAAACAGTGCCTACAAAACCATGATTAGGCTTGTTAGGGTCGGCCGCCACACAAACAAAGTCAAAGACGTTGTTGGGATCGAATGCCCCAATACGATCCCATTTGTCGTCGATATAACGATATACTCCTTCCTTAGCATAAGTGTTATTATATAGGTCTCCATTAACAGCTCCAGTAGCAATCCATAATTCATTATTCACAATATCCATTCTCATCAAAGATGTGGTGTATGGGCCTTCAGGTGAAATTATGCGCCCCCAGTGGTTTAATTGTATTACTCCGAATCCTTGATTCTGATCCGCGAACCATAACGTTGTGTCAACATATATTAAGTCATTCGCTCTCATAACACCTAGTCCATCCCCCAAAGATGAAAACCAATTAACTATTTCGAATTTAGCGTCTAGTACAATCGTTGCTGGATCGTTATTATCTTCTTCTTTATCATCATAGTTAGTTGCAATAAGTAATTTGTCCCCACTTACGGTTAAAGCTCTTGTTCTGCGGCCGAGAACAGAATTTGGCAGTACTTCCCATGTTAAATCAGGTTTCCTACGATAAATGGTGTCCACAGTGTCCGATGGCGTAGCATAGCTCGCGATTAATTCATCCTGATACAAGGCTACGTGGTTAAATTTACCTCCAGCATTTGGTACCGTGGTCATATTTGTCCATTCCTTGTAGTCGCCTAGAAATTCAGACGATTTTTTGGCGTACAAAAGCCCAATATCTGTAGCAGCGTAGATGTGTTGGTTGTCTATTGTCAGGCCGTTAATGGAAATGGGTTCATTATTGGGTCCAATTTTATAAGTGTCTTTGATTTCTTGTTTGGTGGTATTAAGGACGACAATCCCGAAGCCGGTGCACAGATATGTTAATACTCCTTCATTATGCATTGTATTAATGCGTTTGTCACCAGTAATTGAATTGTTGAGGATAGCTGGTAGATTTACCGCTTGACCATCTCGGAGCAAGTCGAGATTTCCATTTTCATAACCTATGATAAGTAGATCACTAGCTTTGTTGTATGTCATACAGCTAATGCGCACGTCCGAAAGAGCATTAACTTTATTAAAACGTTCGATACTTTGATCATCGGTATTGTACGAGAAAACACCGTAGGTTGAAGCAACATAAAATACAGGGCCCACTTTACACAAGCTTACGGCTTCTCTGTATGGTAAATAATCTTTCCATGAACCAAGCCCTTCTGTTTGAGAGAACGAGAAAGTGGATAGAAGCATCAAGCCTACAACTGCAAAAAAATTGACCATTCTACTATTATTGTGTAATGGCTAAACTAACTAATTTTTAAATTATTGCTTAATCTGTCCACTCAAAGGGTGTCAAAGAGTGGTTTCTGTATTATTCTTTGGGGCAGCTTAATCGAACTTCGGTGGTTGTGGCAAGCTTGTTAGGCTCTTTTACTAGTTTTACGATATTGGGAATTTAACGCGTTTGTGCACAACCACAACTAATAATTAAATGATGCGAAATCTAATTTGGAGTAAAGGAGGAAGTAACGTTTCACGAGTTGTTGTGTGGTGCTGCATTTTCGTCTTCGGTGCTTTGATTGCGTTGAATATGCCAGGAAATGCCATGTCTTGGGATGTGTTTGGATATTACCTGTATTTGCCAAGTTTGTTTATTTATCATGATTTGGGTCTGGATAATATTCAGTGGGTAGAGAGTATTGTTGAGATTTACAAGAATTCTGATACACTCTATCAATTTTCAAAAACACCCCTTGGACATAATGTAATTCAATATCCAACCGGTATTGCGATATTGTCGCTGCCGTTTTTTTTGCTGGGACATTTGTCTGCCATAGTTGTTGGCGCTCCGCTCGATGGGTTTTCCGATCCGTATCAAATAGCTTTTGTGTTCGGAGGGTTCTTTTATATGGCACTAGGAATATTGTGTTTGAGAAAAGTTCTATTAACATTTTGCTCCGATCAGGTTGTAGCTATTGCACTTATCGCAATTGCATTTGGTACAAACTATTTCCATTTGAACATTTGGAATATCGGTATGTCTCATAATTATCTCTTTGCCCTCTATGCGGTTTTGATTTGGCAAACGATAAAATGGTATGAGAACCCATCTACGAAAAAATCAGTCGTTATGGGGTTGACTATCGGGTTGATTGTAGTAGTACGGCCCACAGAAATCGTTTGTGTCTTGATTCCATTATTGTACGGTTTTAAATCTCTTTCAGATACCATTTCATTGTTGAAAAACAATGTCAAGCAACTCATATGGATTGTTTTATCGGTCTTTTTAGTTGGTGTCCCACAGATAATTTATTGGAAAATATACAGTGGGCAATTCTTGTATGTGAGCTACAGGAATCCTGGTGAAGGATTTGACTTTTTGACACCTCATATCCTTAACGTGTTATTTAGTTTTAGGAAGGGGTGGTTGATTTATACGCCAATGATGATTTGTGCCCTTGTTGGCATTTATTGGATGTGGCGAAAAAAGAGTGTTTTGTACTGGGCTGTATTGTCTTTTTTTGTGATCAATCTATACCTTGTATCCTCTTGGAGTGTCTGGTGGTACGCAACAAGTTTTAGCCAGAGGGCACTTATGCAATCGTATGCCGTCATGGCGATTCCATTAGGGATTTTTATTTCTCATATACATGGGCTTAAAAAGCTGTTTAGGTGGAGTTTGTTTGGATTAGGTGGTTGTTTTATCGTTTTAAATTTATTTCAGATTTGGCAGTGCAATCAAGGTATATTGAAAGGTAACAGAATGACTGCCGACTACTATTTTTCAACATTTGGACAAACTTCACCGCCCACTCAAGAGCAACAAAATCTGCTAAGCATTTACAGGTCGACTACCGCTATCGAACATTTCAATAATCAGGATGAATATGAGATAGTATACCAGAATATCCTTGACTTTGAAGAGGGGAAAAGTGCCAATAAATTTGATGATCCGGATAGTAATTCTTCATTTTTAATTGGCAGGGGTTCTGAATTTTCTCCGGCTTTGAGGACTTCATTTAGTACGCTAACGACAAAAGATCATGCATGGGTTAAGGCTAGTATGTGGGTCTATCCTGATTCGAACTGGACAAAAACCTTGCTGTCGATGGTGGTTACCTTCGAGCATGGTCATGGGAAAAATTATAAGTACCGAACAGTTGACCTTGAAAAGTGCGATCATATTGTTCCCGGTAAATGGAATAAACTTGAGTTAGCCTATTTGACCCCCGAAGTTAGGGCGAAGTCAGATAATTTGGTTGTCTACGCTTGGTATCGTGGAGGGGATAATATTTTGGTAGACGATATTGAGATTAAGAGTTTTGTCAAGAGGGATTGACGAGGTCCAATTGGTGTATATCCTTTCCCGTCGGGATAGGTAAATCCATTATCGGTAAGGTTACAATTCCATCGTCAGCGGATCCGCTAAAGCAGTAAAAGTTATCGGTTTTTACATTGAATGATTTGTTTTCTTGTTTCAATTCAATTTTGACCTGGTAATTATGCCATCCTGTTGCAGTTGGTGTGTATCTCAGTTTCCATTTACTGATGTTCTTTTTTGTAAGATATTCATATGGGAGGTGTTTCCAGTTTTCATGGGATTTATTCCAATTATACTTTATGGTGTAGTCTTCATAATAAAAGCCATAAACTTCTTTCTTGTTGCCGTTAGGTCCTGTAATAGAGACTTTCACCGCAATCTCATTTTTGTCGAACGGGTTTTTGGAATTGACGAGTGCTAGATCATTGGATGAAAGGCTGGTAAAATCAAGATCCATTTCAAGTAGCTTGTACTGCTGCACGGACTGAGCATTTGCTTCTTTGCTGTTAAAGGTTAACGAGTAAAGCACGGGTAAAAAGAAAAGCATAGCCCGGACCATACCAATTGAAAGTTTAATTGTATTCATCAGTATTGATTTATTAGCTATAACAGTTGCTGGGTTCTAGACGGGGTGTAAAAGTATTGAATATTTATACCAAAATGTAGTGACGGATACACTTTTCGGAAACTGATTTAGGGATGGCTCAAAATTATCTCAAAGCTCCAGAATCACCACAAATCAATGCATTTCTAGCTGCTGCTGGATGGAATTTGAAGAAAATGATGAGAAAACTCAAAAACGATACCCCTGTTGGGGTATTAATTGTCCTCAAAACCAAAATCTATTTGGTCCTCTATTAGTTCAAATTAGGGGCTAAAACTAGTTTATAAGGAGCGACTAGGTAAGCAAGTATATTCTACCTATCCGGATTGGATTTTTAAGTTCAACGTTAGCAATTGGGTGGATCGTTCTAGGGCCTGGCACGTATATGAGATTGATGAAAAACCTTGAATTTATATATGGACCGGTTCTGTTGTATTAAAAAGTAGTTGAGCAGAAACTCATAATTTTTCACACACCTCTACAAAATTTTGCGTAACCGTCTCAAAGTCGTATTCAGTCACATCAAATTTGTCTTTGTTGAATGGAATATTTCCATTTAAGTATGTTGGTAGCTCTGTTTCAATATTTTCAGGAAGTATGTGCACGCCAACTTCATTTTCTTTAATAAACTTGCTAATAGCTCCTTCCTCAACCACAATTATAATTGGGGTTTGCAAATAGATGATTTCAAAAAATTTAGTGGAGACCATGTCTTTATCTGTTGGTGGAAAATAGGCCAGGTATCCTATCGATGCTTTGATTTTTTTGAAAAGTGTTCGTTCATCAACAAATCCATGGAAAACAACCGAGTTGCTGTCGAAAATATCTTGAACCACTTTTGGAAGATAATTTGAATAGATATTCCATTTGAAATCGTTCAAGCTTTTGATAACATTGGCGGTTTTTTCTAAATATGGTTCAATTCCCTGGTATATTGAACCACCATAAATAAATCCGCTTCTAGATTCAGGTTCCGGTATTCCTTCTATTTTGTGACGGTCATATGCGTGTGGAACTAAAGTTAGTTTCTTTGCAAATTTAGGGTGTGCTTCTTTTATTATGTCACCAACCTCTTTAGTTGGATAGCAAATGATATCGCTGTTTGACAACGTTGTTGCTTCCATAAATCGTTGGAACTTTTTTTGTTTAGAGGACAATGTCTCTAACCCATAATAGGTCCCCCAGGTCCACGGATCTCGAAAGTCGCTGATCAATTTTATTTCTGGAAATTTGATTTTGAATTTCGTGCCAAAATAAAGCAATGAAAAAGGAGCTCCGGTAACGATTAGATAGTCAATTTTATTTGACTTATGAATATACTCTAAGGCCTGAAACATTGGTTTTTCATCCCTGAATCCCGAATCAAAAACATTGTGCTTAATAAGTTTAGAATACACTCTAGTGGTGAGATGGTACTTTATCTTGGCTATCAAAGAGGTTGGTCTTTTTAGCCATTTAGGATAGTTGCTTGTAAAGGTGCTAAATGAAATGTTTGGGAAGTTCTTTGCGTACCACTCTTTGTTTACATTTTGATCGATGCTCACAACGTTTACATTGAAGCCCTTGGCGACAAGTTGCCTGGCAAATTTGGACCACCTCCTTCCGCCAATGGCAGTAGATGGAGGAAAGTGGTAACAAACAATGGTAAAATTTTTATTATTCACGATTATGAAATTAGTTGTAAAGTGGTAGTCAAGTTATTTATGGTTCTATCAGCGGCGGAGTCTTATCTGTAGTTTTAATCGCTTTCTTTCCTGATTAAACCACTTAAATCTTTATCGTGTTTCAATGTTTTCAGAAAAGGCATCAGCTCTGATCGTTGGATTTTCGTTGGGGTGATAACTCCAAAAATACCGCACATGGAATAGTCTTACGTAGTTAATTAGTATGTGAAGTTAGTGCTTTTTTATAATCATATGCTTGTGGAATATGGCATAGGTAAGACGGTTTCAAGCGGAGTTTTCTAAACTAGGTTCGCTGTTGGAAACAATGGGGTTGGACTTCTGGACTTCCTACAAAAACGACAGAGTTCAAACCACGAGAGTAAATAATTTATGGGCTGTATTACCAATATTGTCAGTAGGTTATAGAAACAAAAAACCGGAAGTAGCGAGTTCCAATAAGCTAAATCCGGTTTAGTGACCCCGGCAGGATTCAAACCTGCAACCCTCAGAGCCGAAATCTGATGCGCTATTCAGTTGCGCCACGGAGCCAGAGCCGCAAAAGTAGCATTTTTCCGATTCATGACGCAAATAATCTTACGTTAGCCGAAGGAAAACGAAGATTCGGAAGGGCTTTCCGCAGCATAGCAATTAGGTTTTAGGCACATAGCGCATCTCCGACCCAACTCTTCCGTTTCAAAACAACACTGTGACCAAGCTTACGTCGTAAGTCAATTTCACAAATCGCGTTGTTTCCAGCAAGTTGGTGTTCTGCAATTAGGTCATATATACTAAGGGATGGATAGGACCGGGTAATTTCCTCTATTACTTGATTGAACTCAATAAAATTTAGACTTACGTTAGTTAGGTACTGCCTATCATCTCTGGACCTTCTACCTTTATCTGGACACTTTAGATAATCATGAATTAATACGTTTA
>JAHDGY010000050.1 GCA_020631555.1 Flavobacteriales bacterium
TATCGCTTTTTCCTCTCATTTTTTGCAAGAATTTAAGCCCAAAATAACTCTAACCGTGCAATTTTAAACACCACAAATGCCAAATTCATGCACCAATTACTGCTAATAAACAGAGAGTACCGCAGTTTTTAAGGAGCGACTAGGTATGCAAAAAATACAACCTCATTTTTGGCTGCTGTTCAAATAAGGTGTATCAGCATTTGGGTAAATATCTTATGAGGACACCATCTAAACAGTTTTCAAAACTTCAATCTGAATTATTCAAAGGTCTCTCAACAAAATTTCAATATCCAATCTGGGCATATCTATTACTTCCGTTAACGGTAGGAATTGCTGCGGCTATTGAGGGGCTTTCTATTTTGATTGGTAAACTTGTACTTAATCCAGTGCAGACAATCAATGAAATTTCTTCAGTGTTCAATTAAATTATTCGACCTCAGTTTCATGTAAAGCACGAAGTTCGGCTTTACGTTTTGGATTATTTGCCAATAAAATAATCCAATGGTTTGAGAAGAGGATCAAAAACAAAGTATTGACCTTCTGCCGTTTCACCAGATTGCAATCGCACAAACATGTTATCTTGGTCAAAGCTGACTGCGCCATCTTCATCCGTTTTCATATCCCGCCGGTATAAAGCACATTTTACAATTGTCCCTGAATTTTCGGTTACTTTAATTTCTGCGAAAGGCTGTTGCGTTTTTAGCTTATCTAGGCCTTCAAAATTAGCAGAAAGTAGGCGTTCGTAGTGGACTTTTTTGTAATTGCTAACATAGCGTTGGATAGCTATTGTATCCACTTTGGTAAAGTTTCTATGTGGCGCAATCAACTCAACAGATTTGTTTTGGGTTGGCATGTTTATTCGGAAAGACTGTCCGGGTTCTTCAAAATAGTTGAGTTCAATAGACTTAATATTAGACAGGTCTGGGTACCTAAAAATTTTCGAGTCTCTCCATGCATAGAAATTGATGAAAAACCGAGTTGCAAGGTTTGCAGTTATCCCTGGTTTGTGAACAATATACGGAGTACTCGATCTTTCCTCGCCTTTTTGTAGAAGCATGATCGACCCCCCTAAATCGGCAGACATTTGACCAATAAAATAAGTCTTAAAAGGATTTTCTTCATCATGGTTAAAAAATTCAACCTTGGTGTGGTTCGCACCAATTGACCGGATTGTATTTTGTTGCGCCTCAAAAGACATGTTTTGCCGTAATTCAATCTGGTTGATCGTTTCCAAAATTAAGTTGACAGCATCTTGTTTTGCTTCGTACTTTCCTTCATTTAATCGCCATTTTTTATCGTCGTACCTTCTACTTACCACAATAGATCTAAGTTGGGTATTGGATATTTTGAACTTTGTTATACTCGCTGTGTCGGCAATTGCAAAATCCGAATAGGGTTGAAAGTTATTTGATTGATTACCAATTTTTAAAGTTATAGCTAATACAATCAACACCACTAAAGCGATGAGAGCAATGATTAAATTTTTAGACTTCATAATTTGCTTCGAGAAAGGCGTATTTACGTTTTCTGATGAATAATATTGCTAGGCCGGAAAGGATCACAACGAGAATTGGAAGAATCAGATTGAAAACTTGCCAATCGGTTTTTTCCAAGTCCAATTTTTCGAAGTTTAACGGCCTGAAAGTAATTTGACGACTTCTTAACGGAATTAGGTATTCATTACCTAAAAGATAATCCATTGCGTTTAACGTGAAATCCGTATTGGCATACATCTTTTGACCAGTAGTTGGCTCAAATTCTAATTGAATAAATGCCTCACGACCATCATTTGTTTTCAATATTTCGTTACGAATTATATCCCCGTCAGATACTACCATCATTTTAGTTTCCACGCTGTTGTCTCGTACTTTAGCCGAATCGCGATAACCAGCAAGTGGCTGATTTTTGAAGTACGAATTGAATTTTCCTTCAAGTAACATGGCAACGGTCTGGTGGCTTTTGTTGTTAGCATTACTAAAATTTGGATCCATGTTTACGATCCCATGATTTATTCGCACAGGAGTTTTGTAAATCAATGTATAGTCAGAAGTTTCTAATAATCTCGTTTTCTTTAAAGAATCATTTCCAACAGGAGTAATTGAACTTGCGTATTTGGATTTAACTGGGTTTAGATTTTGCGAAATGACATGTTCTTCGCGGTTAGCTAGGTATGGAAAGAAATACCAAGGGGCGCTTCCGCCTCGGAAATTGTACAATTTCAAAGGGCCACAATTTCTATCCAGTACTAGATCTTTATTAATTCGGACACCATATTTAAAAAGCATGCGATCAATATTTTTGAACTTTAGGTCCAGGCCGAAGGTTTGTCCCTTTATTTGTAAGCTGTCTTCGTTTACGTGCAATGGATCGATAAACCAAGCAGTCTTTCCACCTTTCATAATAAATTGGTCGATTATGAATATGTCTTTCAAAGGCATATCCTTTTCTGGCTTAGCAATTACAATTGCATCAAATCCTCTAAGAGCTTCTAGTTTCCCATCAATTGCTACCCTTTCAACGTTGTAAAAATCCCGCAAGCTACGATCAATATTCCATGCTTCTTTTTCGTCCAACTCTCCGTGTCCATCAATAAAAGCGATTCTTTGGACTTCAGGGTCCTTTAAGGTGATTTTTCTAAATCTCTTTACCAGTTCATATTCAATTTGATTAATTCCTTGTTGGATCTGATGGTCTAATAACTCCGTGAAGGACTGCCCTGGAACGAAGTTCAAAGCCATTTTTAAATCATTGTAGTACACTATTGCTGCGGGCCATACAATTCTCTGATTTATTTCATCCCCTTTTCTTTCAACAAGGTGCCTTGGATTGGCTCCCAACTTAATAAGTTGTTGTTTTAAGTTTTCCTTTGCTCCCTTGTTCTCGTCTGGATTGGCAAAACGGTATTGAATTTTACCGTTACTGAATAGTTTTATTTCTGAAAGTTTCTCTTCTATCCGGTTTTTTAACTCACTAATGTGCGCTGGAAATTCTCCGTCCAATAAAACCTCGATGTTGATCACACCTTCAATTTTATCTTCAACAATTTCAATGGTTTTTGGAGAAAGCGAATGAATTTTCTCTTGCGTGAGATCAAGTCTAAAAAAGGCTAAAGAACCAACGTAATTTAAAACTGCCAAAATACAGGTCAGAATAGCCAGCAGTAATATATTATAGGACCTAATTTTCTTCATTGGCTACCATTTTCTTGACTGAAGGCTTAGCTGAGTAGATAACAAAAAGATGCTGATGACGCTCAGAAAATACAAGATGTCTCGAGAGTCAACTACTCCTTTCATTATGTAAATGTAGTGTGCATGAATACCCAGGTTGAGGATGAAGCTGTCCAAGGCTCCAAAAAGCTGATAATTCCCAACAAATTCAAAACCAGTATAAATGAAAAAGCAAAAGATGAAAGAAAGAAGAAAGGCAATAACTTGATTACTAGTTAGACTGGAGGCAAAAATTCCAATTGATGAAAATACAGCTCCGAGAAAGAACAAACCAATATACGCACCAAGTGTTCCGCCATGATCCATATTACCTGGAGGATCTCCCAGTTGATTAACCGAATAATAGTACACTAGGGTAGGAAGCAAGGATAAGACAACCAGAGTTAAGCTCGCTAAAAACTTGGCCAAAATGATATTAAAATCCGAAATAGGCTTTGTAAACAATAATTCGATAGTTCCATTTTTCTTTTCTTCAGAAAAAGACCGCATTGTAATGGCAGGAATAAGAAAAAGAAACACCATAGGAGCGTTGAAAAACAAAGGGCTTAGCGACGCTTTTCCACTTGTAAACACGTTGGCTTCTCCTGGAAAAAGCCACATGAACAATCCTGTAGCCAGGAGAAAAATTATGATGGTCATGTAGCCGGTAATTGACCCTAAAAACGTTCTTATTTCCTTAATGTATAAAGCGCCCATTTTTCCTGCGGGTTTCCTTCATCCTACGCGAATAGTGCGTAAAAATATATTTTAAAACGGAACGTGCCGAATATTCGTGTCCTATTTAATTCAATAGGCACATGTTGATTAATTCTGATTCCTTGCAAGTGCAATTGTCTTATCCTCTGTGCCGATTGCGTCTTCCAAATCGTTTTCCGCCTTTTCGTCTTTTTCCACGGCCACCAGAATCTCTTGAATTACGTGTTTCCGTATATTCAATTCGAACCTTACGACCATCAATTTTAGATCCATTCATTGCTGAAAACACATGGTGCGCTTCTTCTTTCTTAACTTCGAAAAATGAGAATTCACGTTTAATATCAATTCTTCCAATTGCACCAGATTTAACCTTGGACATGTCGCAAATCAATCGAACCAACATCCCTTTATTGAGGTCGTCCATATCTCCGCAATTGATAAAGAAACGTTGCATGTTTTCATCAGGCTCTAGACTCTCTCTCCCTTTGTCAGCCCGTTTCATGTCCTTACTTGAAATGGATTCGTTTAGATTTGCAGACCCGCGGTAGTAATCCAAAAATCGGTTAAATTCTGTTGATACGAAGCGTTGGATAATTTCTTCGCGAGATAAATCTTCCAATTTTTGGTAAATGCCCGGCATAAACTTGTCAATTTCCTTAGTCTGCACTTCCACAGAAACAAGCTTGTCAATAAGCGAGTAAAGTTGTTTTTCGCAGACTTGTTCTCCGGATGGAATTTGCCCTTCGGTAAATTTTTTGCCGATTTGTTTTTCAACCTGTTTTATCCGTCTGATTTCTTTTGGAGTGATAAAAACCATAGAAATTCCGGACTTTCCAGCTCGTGCTGTTCTTCCGCTTCTGTGCGTGTAGTTTTCGATGTCGTCCGGCAGGTTGTAGTTTATTACGTGCGTAACATCGTTAACGTCGATTCCACGGGCAGCCACATCGGTAGCAACTAAAATTTGAAGCGTTCGGTCGCGAAATTTCTTCATCACTTGATCACGCTGTAATTGTGACAGGTCGCCGTGTAATGGTTCAGC
The DNA here is from genome assembly GCA_020631555.1 of Flavobacteriales bacterium. Lineage (GTDB taxonomy): Bacteria > Bacteroidota > Bacteroidia > Flavobacteriales_D > Parvicellaceae > JAHDGY01. The sequence continues at coordinate 4,966 of JAHDGY010000050.1, forward strand.
ATTATATCCGTCTCGCATCAATTTATCAGCAACTTGTTGCGTTTCTCGCCGCGTTCTGCAGAAAATTAAACCAAAAATATTTGGATAAAAGTCTATAATGCGTTTCAGAGCCAAGTATCTATTCTTTTCTCTTGCAACAAAATACTGATGTTCAATGTTTTCCGCGCTAAGATTTTTTCCGCCAACGGTTACCTCTAATGGGTTTTCCATGTAGTTGCGAGCTATTCTGGCAACTTCTTTAGGCATTGTTGCTGAGAATAACCAAGTAGACTTCAGATCAGGTGTTGTCTCTAGAATGGCGTCTAATTCGTCTTTAAATCCCATATTGAGCATCTCATCAGCTTCATCCAGAACAACAACGTCAACAGTATTTAATTTCACTTTCTTTCGCCCAATTAAATCGGCCAGCCTTCCTGGAGTAGCAACTACAATTTGAGCGCCCTTTTTAATCTGTTGAATTTGTTTTTCGATGCTTGATCCACCGTAGATTGGAACAATGTTGGCCCCCTTGATACGTTTTGTAAAAAACTTGATGTCATCACAAATTTGGAGGCAGAGCTCTCTAGTAGGTGCAATAACGACGGCTTGCGTGTTTTTTTTGCTAAAATCTGTGTACTCAATCATTGGCAGCCCAAATGCTGCTGTTTTTCCAGTTCCAGTTTGTGCTAAGCCTACAAAGTCTGATTTATTGGCTAGCAACTCAGGAATTGCTTTCTCCTGGATAGGAGTTGGTTGGGAAAATCCTTTTTCTGTTAATGATGTAAGTACCTCAGCCCTCAGCCCTAATTCTTCAAATGTCATGTTGTGACGCTAAATTTTTTGCAAAGGTAGCTAAAATCCTGATCGCGCCAGAAGTTTCGGAATTACTATATTTGGTTCCCATTTAGGAATTAACCTGTTGATGAATGGTTTACGACTTTCATAAATCAAAAGAACGCTACTTTGAAATTCAATACTTGAATTCAAAATCTCATGTTTTGCCTTTTGTTGAACAATGCTGTTCAGTAGGTGAAGGAGTTCGTGTTTTGGAGATTGGTAGTGCAGAAGGTGGTGTTTTGAAGGCGTTTACGGAAAAGGGGTGTGATTGTGTTGGTATCGAACTTTCTGAAGATCGGGTTCGATTAGCAGAAAAGTTTATGGCGTCCGAGGTTGATCAAAACAAGGTTAAATTTGTTGCGCGAAATATTTTTGACATTGATCCTGTTAAATCACCGGAGTTTCGGTTTGATGTTATTTTGCTCAAGGATGTAATTGAGCATATCCATGATCAAGAGAAGTTCATGGTTAAGCTGAAAGATTTTATGCGGCCTGGCGCACATGTGTTTTTTGGTTTTCCGCCTTGGTGTATGCCTTACGGAGGACATCAGCAGATTGCTAACAATAAAATTGCTTCGCGATTACCATACTACCACTTGCTACCCATGTCTTTGTATAAGGGGATACTAAAGCTTTTTGGTGAAACTAAGGAGAAAGTGGAAGGGCTTGCTGAGATCAAAGAAACGAAGATTGGATTGAGTAGATTTGAATACCTGTGTCGTAAAAATAATTTTGCAGTGGCCGCAAGAAAACTCTATTTGGTTCGGCCTATTTATCAATACAAATTTAATGCGAAAATCAGGGAACAATTTCCATGGTTGACCGGTATCCCTTACGTTAGAGATTTTTTTACGACTGCCGGGTTTTATCTTATTCGCAACAAGAATTCTTAGTTAGTGGTCAACGCGTTTGCCCAAACCAAGTTGCGCGCTGAAATTGTGAACCATTTCGTTGAGATCGGAGGAATAATTGCCGAAATAAATTATACCACCGTAAAAAGCACCAAATCCAAGGGTTCTAAAAGTCATGTCTAGCCATAAATTGGTGTGGTTTGGTATAAAATAGTCGATCGCAAAACAAAACGATAGCAGTAAACAAACTTTAATTGTAGCGATCTGAAACGGTTGAATTCCAAATTTTTTCTGCACAATAACAAATTTGATAAGGTTAACCGTGAGGTAAGAAATTGAGGTGGCAATGGCAGCTCCAGTGAGTTGAAATTTTGGAATAAGGAGTTGGTTAGAAGTGATGGCTACAATAATTAGAAATATTGTGATGAAAAAATTAACTCTATAGTGTTCGGAATTAACGATGATTTGCTCATTCGGTCCAAATACCCCGTTGACCGTTTTTGCAAAGGCCAGAAATAAAAACACATATAATCCGGAGGAGTAATCAGGAATGAAAATATCTATGAAAGAAGGTAAGTTAACCCAAATCATCATAAAAATTCCACCGCAAAGAATCAGCTGGTTTAGGCTACTTTTTCTGTATACCTTGAGCAATTCAGTTTTGTTTTTATCATGAATTGCCCGGGCAATTACTGGATTTGACATTTGGCTGATAGTTCGAACCGGAATTTCACTAACAACCGCTATAAATGACATGATCGAATAAACCCCCCCCCAGGCTAAACTAATGGAATTGATCATGAGGATGTCAACCTTGTTTACCATCATTCCAGATGCCGCTGAAAGAACCGATAATCCACGATATTTATTGATTTCTACACGTTCTTTTTTTGCAATATTTTGTCCTGTTGTGTTGAGCCGATAAAATCCTTTAAAGAAACAATACACCATTAGGCAGATTGTAACAACGACAAAATGCCAGAAATAAATAGTGATGAATTCTTGGGTATTATAAGCGAATATGAGCAATAAAATAAAAACTATAGCTCTTGCGAAAACGTCATTGATAATAGTGGGTACTGTTAACCTTAGATTGGCAATTGAAATTGCTTTAAAAAAAGGAAAGATTGCGAAGTACACCATCACCGGAAAGACGAGTACCATGAAATCGAATTTCTCTAAAAGTTTGGATGAGTAAATGGATAAAATAAAATCTTGAAGAAAATAGAGTAGAACGGTGCAAATCAATAAACCGAAGCCCAGTTGAATTGTCAGCTTTTTATAGAATGTAGCCCTTTGTTCCTTGTTGTCTTTATATCTCGGAAAGAAGCGGTTTACAGCTGTTCCAGATCCCATCGACGTGATAATTCCAGTGAACGAACCGATTTCAGTAATTAAAGCAATTAAACCAATTTGTTCTTGAGAAAGAAATCTAGTGAAGAGGAAAATTTTATTAACATATCCGAGTAATATGCCGAAATACGTGGCGAGTGAAGATTTTAAGGCTTGTCTGGCAATAATGCCCATACCAGAGGATTACTTGAATGTCGGAAACAAATATCGGTTTAAAACCTGAATCACAAAGTAATTTTATGTCTTGCGCGCGTAATTCTGATTGGTTTCAGTTAGTCGTTCGCTTTGATAAAGCGAACTGTGCAAGATCAATTACCTTTTTAAGGTGAGTGCACCTTTGTGAATGTCACCTCCTTCTAACTGCAGAACATAATAGTATGTTCCAGGAACTGCCTTTTGACCTGATGTGTTTACACCATTCCATCCAATCAAGTATCGACTTCCTTCGCTTTTGAAAATCCGTTGACCCCAACGGTTGTAAATGTCCAGTTGATGCTTTCCCGCGGGCAAATTGAAAATCACAAAATTGTCGTTAACGCCATCGTCATTGGGAGTGAATACATTAGGAGCAAAAAACTCATCTTCGCAGAGTTCAACAGTAAAATTAATATTGGAAGTATCCTTACAACCGTTACTTGTTATGGCTGTTACCATAAAATCATAATTCTTGTAAAGTTGGGGAGCATAGGTTGTCGCATAACCCAATGTTGAATCAGTTCCAATATGCCAGTAAACATAGCAAGAAACGTGTGTAGTGGCGCTCATTTTTACTGAATCCCGAATACAATATTTTTCCGAATTATCTAATGCCACTTTTAAATCGGGGCCTGGAAAAACCAGGGCAAAATCATTCACGGTATCTAATGTTTGGCATCCTTTGTCGCTTGTTGCACTCACGTAAAGGTCATAAAACACAGTGGAATCTGTTGAGTTCTGGAAACAGTAAGTTGGTTCAGCTTCAGAAGAAGTGCTTCCGTCTGGGAAGGTCCAAACCCAATCGGAAATTTGTCCTGAAACAACCGAAGAATTGTTAATGATTGGCGTGCACAAAGGTCCACATCCTAGATTGTGTCCTTCAATCGCCAGTTCTGGGTACGGACTGATGTCTAAGCTAGTCTTGGTCTTATTGCTACATCCATTATTGGTAATTACCTCTAACTCCAATTCGTAAGTCCCCAATGATTCGAACTTAATTATAAATTGTTCTTTGGTAGAAGGCGCATCGTCTCCATCTAACAACCAATCTAAACTAACAATTTCGTTCTCGGTAAATGCGGTACTTACGGTGGATTGGCTGGCGATTAAGGTCGAATCTCCTAAACACAAATTCGTTGCGGAAATCAGTGTAACTGGTTCAGGATACACTGTAATTGTAACGGTTGTGTCATCAATGCATCCATTTGTAGTTGTTACTTTTAAGTTTGTTGAAAAGAAGCCTTCCGAATTAAATGTTTTTGTAGGTTCTTTAACCTCAGAAGAAGTATTGTCTCCAAAATTCCAGTCATAACCAACGATTGGAGTAAAGCCAGCGGACCAATTAGGGATAACCAAAGCAATATTTTGGCAAATGGACGTGTCAGGAAATGAAGCGACCGGACTTGGGTTTATGTTAAACGATTTGGTAATTGTATCCCCACAACCATGCTGATCTCGAGCAATTAGGGTTGCGCTGTGCGTGCCAGTATCAGTGTAGGTGTATACCGCAGGGTTGGTAACCGAAGTGATTGTTGAAGCTGAATCTAAGTACCATTCCCATTCCACCATAGCTCCATTTGGTCCGTTAGATGAGTCGGTAAACATGGTTTGCTGATCAACGCATGTTGCATTAACTCCAAAATTTGCCGTTGGTAGGTTGTAAATGGTTACTGTTTGTACGGAGGTATCCGAACAGTTCTGTGTCGAACTTGCTATCAGAGTAATTTGATAGGAGCCTGTATTGGGGAACTGAAAACTTGGATTGGCATCAGTGCTAATGCCGTTGCCAGAATTAAAATCCCACTGTAAATTGGTTATCGAATCTCCGGTAATCGATGAGCTATTATTAAAAACCGTTGGATTACCAATACATGGCGACTGCCAAGAAAAATTTGTAACCGGAGAAGGATTGACAGAAAAGGATTGAGCAAAGGTGTCAGCACATCCGGTATTAGTAACTACTGTTAATGTAACTGATATGTTTGTGTCTGAGATAGGAATTTTATAATACGCTGGATTGAGTGTGTCATCAACAATTCCATCTGAGTTGAAATCCCATTGCCAGTTCTCAATGGTGCCATTCTGAACGGTTGATAAGTCAGTTAACGTAATTTGCTGGCCGGCACAAACTTTATTGGCTGCAAATGCAATATTGGGGTAGTCTGGTTTAGGGATGTTGATGTCTGCCTTTTCGCAGTAGCTTCCTTTAGAATAAACTACAGAAAAGTTACCTGAGCCATCCTGACTTAATTGGTTGGAACTTATGTCGAGAACAGAATCCGTTTGTCCGACTATGGCTATTCCATCTTTATACCATTGCCAAGTTCCTCCAACTTCGTTCGTAGAGGCTTTTATAATCAGGTCTTTATTGCAATGAATTCCATTTATCTTCGTGGAGACCACGGAAAAGTCAGTCGTTTTGGCTAGGGTCAAATTGTCAAACGCGAAATAAGCAAAGCAACTGGTTGAAGATGTTGATGGATAGGAGGAAGGTACTGAACAAGGCGGACCAAGCATAACTGCTCTTATATCCACGGAGGTTGTAAAATTAATACTCACAGAAGTCCATGAGTTAGTTGGAGTATATACCGCCGTTCCTATTGGTTGCCAGTCGTAATTTCCTACAGGACACCCAGTCGTTGTCACAGGCATTGTTGAACAGCTTGTACTTCCATAAATAGTCATGTTAAGCGGGGTCAAATTGATAAACGGACAAGTTTTTCCGTAACTATCATGAATGGTCGTATGCATGTAAAATTGCAATGTATACTCTGTTCCGGCTTTTAAGGGGGAATTCAGGCATGAGCCTACATATTCTTTGTAATTGGGAGCAACAATGCAACTGACCATTCCGTTTCCGTCAGGGTACGGTTTGCTGAATCCTGGCAAAGTAAACCCACACGTATGATTGAAGTCGGAAGTAGCACTGGTAGCCTGAATCCAGCCATTTGCACAGCTAAGGGCGTTGTACATTGACGACGCGTAGGCAGATGGACAGCAGTTTATTTGCTCAAAAGAGGGGTTTGGAATCAACGAGGTAACTGCGTCAGTGGATTGAAAAGCTTGACAATCACAGTCGTCATCGTTCAAGTCAACAAGTCCATCACCGTCATCGTCAACGCCATTAGTGCAAATCTCCTGACCGCAAACAAAATAAGGAGTTCCCAGTAAGAAGAAAGCGTATAAAGCAATAGTCTTCAAATTCATAAAGCTGAATTACGTTCCTAAATAAAAATGGTGTTCAACTGGCGTTTACCTATTAGACTAAACTAGCCCAGTAGTTTTATAAATATAACTTATTAAACTGTAAATCAGAATTTTAGTTGATAGTTATATGTGACGGTGCTTAAAAAATACTCGGATGATGCGATTTGATTGATTAATGATGTATTTCAAAGGATTTGCCTAAAGCATGGTTGTGTTATTCCTGAAATTTGCGGTTGTTTGTTTTTCTGCCAACGCACAATAAAATGAAATGTCCAAATTATTTCAAGTTTAAATTCTAGTGGTTTTCATTTACATTTGTGGCGAAATTATTTTCATAAACATAGTTTTAAATAACTAAAAATGATCCGCTTGGATAGTTGTTGGTAATTACCCAAATCTGCGACGCTCAATTTCTGAAACCACAAAAATGCATATCTGGTACCGTCATATCCAACGAATTGTAATTTTTCTATTTTTCGGCTCGGCCGTTTACGGTCAAATTGAAGATTCATCGCCTTCTATAAAACGCATGCAGGAAATTGCTGTTTCAGCTCCTGCGGTCAAAAACATCAACAATTTGATTCAAGTCTGTAGTGATTCTATCTACAATGCCCGATTGAGCGATCTAGAATTTGGTTTTTCGACAGCGGTAAATTTGGCGAAAAGTTACGATTATGACTTTCTGCATTTTGGCGCTATGTGCGGTCAAGTTAGAGTCATGTTGGAGGGCAATAAGTACCTAGAGGTGCTGCAAAAGGTGGATGAAGCCAAGAAAGTGTTTCATATGTCAGATTCAGACCTAAGTTGGTTTATTCTGAAGTCGTATGAAATTAGGGCGTTGCATGAACTAGGATTGACCAAATATGCGTTGAGGCTTCAAAATCAAATGTCATCAGAGGAATGGAATGAAGCTTCGAATGAAGAAGTTTTTAGCCGTTGGAATTTAAATTGGGATTTGGCTTGGAAACTTGGCAATAAGGAAGAAGTAATTGCTGATGCCAAGGGTATAATTGACAGTATGCTTGTGCATCATGGTTCATCTTTCCTTATGGGATCCGTATTTGTCAAATTGGCCAGTTTTTATACCAAATCTGGATTGTTTGAACAGGCTCAGCGATCCATTCGACTAGCCACTTCCTACTGGATGGATATTGAATCAACTAATTTGATTTCCAAGCTAGAATTTGTCAATTGCGAATTAGCGGCAATTCGCGGGGATGTGAATAAACTTGACGTACACAAAATGCGTTTGGAAGAAGTGGACCTGAGGGACAAACATAAGTTTCGAATTCAAATTCTGGATGCGTATGCTGATTATGTGAAATTTGGCAATTTCCATAGTTTATATCGTAGCTGGGAAGCAATTAGCCTTTTGCAAATCCAAAATCAGCGTATTGGTGAGTATTTAAACTATAGCGAACTAATTATCAAGGCGTGCAGAGGTGCGGATTCCAATAGATTAGAATCTAAAATAAAGTTCAGAAATGCCCAGTTGGTTGAATTTCAGCGCCAGTCGGTTGATGAAATGAACATCTTATCAGCGTTTGACTCTGAAGCTGTTGACAAAAAATCACAGAACAAAGGTTATGGACTAGCATGGATGATTTTATTTTTTACTATTCCGGTAGGTGTTGCGCTTTTGATAATAAGTAAAAATAAACCGAAAGTGGAGCCGCGTAAAAATGCAGAGATAAGTTTTCAGCATAAATCAGAAGATCAAAGTGCTGATGAAGTTTTGTATGTAGTAGCGCCCGAGTATATTCAAAACATTGAGAGTGTTTTAAGTGATCATGAGGTGTTATTTGATCCCAACCTGAATTTGCCAGTATTGGCTCGTAAACTAAATACGAACACCACTTATTTGTCCAAGGCGGTGAATACACATTTCCAAATGAACTTTAGTATGCTGGTTACCTCGAAGAGAATTGAGAGTTTTTGCACGCTTGCATTGGATCCCGACTATGAAAACTTCAAGATAGAGGTACTCGCCGAAATGGTAGGATATAAGAGCAAATCAACTTTCAATAAACATTTTAAGAGTCTAAAGGGGGTTACGCCAAGTGTGTTTATTAATGAGTACAAAAAAGCGACTACTTCGGAATAGGTTGTCGAATTTGGATTTTGCAAAGCTATTTTGTTGTTACCCATTATATAAAAATCTCTTGGTACATGGTCAAATTTAGAAACTGCAAATTTACTTTGGTAGAATGTTGTAATAGTTTTTAAATTTGATTAAGCAAAATGAATAAACGACGGTTCCTTGAGCTTGTATGCACCCAAAAAAACACTAATGAATAGCAAAATAATTATTGGGCTTATTTAAGTTTTGTTTTTAGAACATTCTTTTTAGCCGACTAAACATCAGTTCATTTAATTGCTGTAGTGTTACATATCAGTACCCGGTAGTTTTATCGTATCTCTTGATTCCTTTCAAGGTCCATTCTTGAGTATATTTTACCCGGTCATTGTATTCGGATAGTATGGTTTTTGCTAATTTAGCCTGTATTAAATGAATATTTTATCGGAAGAATGAATGCGCGGGATTTTGTTTTGGTTGTCTTTTGCATTGGGGCTCACGGGGTGCACAGATGACCCGGAAGTAATACTGTCGGATGAAGAAAAGGAGCAAGTAATTAGAGAAGTGTTCGAGAAGTTTAAAAGCTGTAGAGATAAAGGAAGTAGTGCCTTTGAATGCAGACAGTATATATCAGAAGCGGCTTGTAGGTATAATGCGATCGATGACTTTATGGAAGTTGATGAATTCCTTATTTATCCAAAAATTTATGACAAAATTATTTCCGACCCGTCTTGGGAGAATTTGGGTTATGCATCCAACTGCGACGCTCTTGTTGGGGCGCATAAAAAAGTAATGGACGGAAATGCAGTGGTAGCAATAGATACGGAAGATCGTAATAAAATGGTGGTGGTTTTGCTTCAAGGAGCAATGGCACAATCGTCCAAATGGGGATGCATGGTTCCCAGATGCGCTGCTTTCTTTACAACAGGTCCGGAACCTTTTATATCCAAGACTTTGAACTATGCCTTTTCTAAAGCCGATGGAGTTCAACTTTTCGTAAAGACGAAATGAGTGTTTTATGGTGAAAATTATTCCTTTTCAGGCAGTACGACCAAGGCGCGATCTTGTACATTTAGTTACTTCGATGCCCTACTATAAATATCCGAAGCATATTCTGGAAGCTCTTCTTGATTCAAATCCATACAGTTTTATCCACATTATAAATCCAGAGTTTACAGAACAACAAGGTAAAACAATGCCAAATTCTACAGAACGATTTGAGAAGGTAAGGGCACGATATGATGAATTCAAACGGTCAGAATATTTCCTCAAGGAGGAGAAGCCTTGTTATTATTTGTATAGACAGACAAATGGCGCCAACGTTTATTGCGGAGTTATTGCAGGAGTTGCCATTGAAAATTACGTAAATGGCGTGGTAAAAATTCATGAGGATACATTAAGTAGGAGGGTTGAGACCTTTCAGAAGTATTTGGAAATTTGCAAGTTTAATGCTGAGCCTGTGTTAATTACTCATGAAGACAGGAAGGAGTTACAAGATTTAAAGGAACAATATTACGATGTAAGACCTGAATATGAGCATACCACTCCGAATGGAGTTAAACATGAACTTTGGGTGATTTCATCGCAAGAAGATCAGGGAATTTTGCAAGTTGTGTTTGAGGGAATGAGGAATGTCTATTTGGCGGATGGCCATCATAGATCGGAATCTTCGGCTCAACTGCACGCGGTCAATAAGGATGTTGACAGTTTTATGGCTTACTTGATTCCGGAATCAGATTTGAAGATTTATGATTACAATCGTGTAGTAGATTATACCCAAGACCTTTCTATTGATGAAGTTTTAGATCGCATTTCATCTAATTTTGATTGTGTCCTAGTTTCAGAAGAAGGTGCTGCACCTTCTCGTATACACGAGTTTGCGTTGTATGGTGATGGTCAGTGGTATAAATTAACGCTAAGGAATAATAGTTTCGATGATCCTGTTCGAAACCTAGACTCGGCCATTCTCTCGGAATTGGTTTTGGACCCAGTTTTTGAGATAAAGGATTTGCGATTGGATGACCGCGTAAGATTTGTGGAAGGTGTAAGAGGGTTAAATGCGCTAAGTGAGGATGTGGATTCTGGAAGATCTAAAATCGCATTTGCTTTATTTCCGGTAACCTTAGATCAAATGAAAGCTGTTGCTGACGCTAATAAGATAATGCCCCCAAAAAGTACTTGGATCGAACCAAAGTTAAGAAGTGGCTTGACCATTTATGAGTGGGATTAACTTGGAAGCACGAAAGCGTATTTTGAAATCTTATTGGTTGGGGATTTCATCCACATCTCCAACTTTGTATCCTGCCGTGACCAATAATTGGACTTTGGATTATTTTTTCAAACGTTTGCAGATAGCTGTTCCTTCGCTATCTATGCTTGATTTTAGGAAATCTTTTTCAAAAGCTTCGACGTCGCTCTTTGTCCCGCAGTATTGTTGCTTCTTAGTGTAGTTTGAAACATCTTGAACTAACACACACTCTGTACACCGTTTGCAAGAAGTAAGTGAGCTAGTTGTAAATACTATAGTGGCGAGAATTGACAAGATTTTAAGTGATTTCATTTTTCGTAAACTATCTAGATTATTTGATTCTATTACAATAGGCTTGACCTCGCGGTTCATAGATGCTTTCCCAGTTTTCTTCAAAGCGTTCTAACTCGATTTTTTTTCCACATTCCGTTTGAAATGACTTTGCATTCGTGTGATCTTCCACAAACGTACATTCCGTACATTTCTTGCACGAAGAAAGGCCGTAGCTCAAAACAATGAATCCACAAATCGTAGGGAAACGTTTCATAATTATTTTTATTTCTCGAATTGATGAATTTGAAAGGGAAAAGAAAAGGTGCAGTCCTATTTGGTTGCACCTCCCTTAATTATCGTTATCTTATTTTCTTTCGCACTTAACAACAACTACAGTTTCTATTTTACTGCTGTCTGCCGCATTAAGAACCGATGTAGTTATTAATGCTTTTAATGATTTCATAAAATTTTTGTTAATTAAACTGTTTTACGACCGCAAATCTAATCTATCCTTTCTGATCTGCGATAACCAAACAATGTTTTTTTTGTAATCTGTTGATTTAAGCTTTTGCAAGGGAGAAATAAAGGTTTTTCGGTTAACTAGTCACTCCTTAAAAACTGCGGTACTCTCTGTTTATTAGCAGTAATTGGTGCATGAATTTGGCATTTGAGGTGTTTAAAATTGCAAGGTTAGAGTTATTCAAAGGTCTCAATATATTTTCGTGATGACACTGCCTAGCGTTTCATTCCTGAATTTATCAGTAGTTTTACAATCCTGAAAATTCTAAGTAATAAGGTAATGGCGGACGACAAAAAGATCATTTTCTCCATGGTAGGAGTAAGCAAGGAGACTCCACAAGGAAAACAAATTCTAAAGAATATTCATTTATCCTTTTTTTATGGAGCTAAGATTGGAATTCTTGGTTTAAATGGAGCTGGAAAGTCGACCGTTATGAAAATAATAGCTGGACTTGATAAGCAGTATCGTGGAGAGGTAGTTTTTTCGGATGGTTATTCTGTTGGGTATCTTCCTCAGGAACCTGAATTGGATAAGGAGAAAACAGTACGAGAAGTTGTTGAAGAGGGGGTTCAAGAAATTGTTTCAACCTTAAAGGAATACGAAGAGATTAATAATTTATTCATGGACGAGGTTATCATGAATGATCCTGACAAAATGAATGACCTTATCGAGAGACAGGGGAAGGTGCAGGAAAAGATTGATCAACTTGATGCGTGGGATTTGGATTCTAAATTGGATTTAGCCATGGATGCACTTCGTACTCCTGATAGCGATACGAAAATTGAAAACCTTTCTGGTGGTGAAAGAAGGAGAGTTGCCTTGTGCAGGTTGTTGCTACAAAAGCCAGATGTGCTTCTATTGGATGAGCCTACCAACCACTTGGATGCTGAATCGGTTCAGTGGTTAGAGATGCATCTTCAGCAATATGCGGGAACCGTCATTGCTGTAACGCACGACCGTTATTTTTTGGATAACATTGCCGGTTGGATTCTTGAATTGGATAGGGGAGAAGGAATTCCATGGAAAGGGAATTATTCCTCTTGGTTGGATCAAAAAGCTAAACGTTTGGCTCAACAGGAAAAGCAAGAAAGTAAAAGAAAGCAAGCTCTGGAGAGAGAGTTAGATTGGGTACGCCAAGGAGCTAAAGGAAGGCAAGCCAAAAGTAAGGCGCGGTTAAAAAATTACGAATCACTTCTAAACCAAGAGACAACAGAAAAGGAGGCTAAATTAGAAATTCCAATTCCGAATGGTCCACGTTTGGGGAGCAAGGTCATTGAAGCAAATAATGTTGCAAAGGCGTTTGGAGACAGATTGTTGTTTGATGGGCTGAACTTTAGTTTGCCAAGAGCAGGAATTGTCGGAATAATTGGTCCTAATGGTGCTGGTAAAACAACATTATTCAGAATGATAATGGGTGAGGAAACAGCTGATGAAGGTTCTTTTGATGTAGGAGAAACCGTCATGATTGGATATGTTGATCAAATGCATAAAGATATTGATCCAGAAAAAACTGTTTATGATGTTGTTTCTGGTGGAAACGAGGTGATTGAAATAGGAGGTAAAACTATCAATTCAAGGGCATATGTTTCTAGGTTCAATTTTAGTGGATCGGATCAACAGAAAAAAGTGAAAGTTCTTTCTGGCGGGGAGAGAAATAGATTGCATTTAGCCATGACGCTAAAAACAGAAGCAAACGTTTTGCTGCTGGATGAGCCAACTAACGATATTGACGTGAATACCCTACGTGCATTGGAGGAAGGGGTTGAAAACTTCGCTGGATGTGCTGTTGTAATTTCTCACGACCGATGGTTCTTGGATAGAATTTGCACCCACATTTTAGCCTTCGAGGGCGATTCTGAAGTGTACTTTTTTGAAGGAAGTTATTCTGAGTATGAAGAAAACAGGAAAAAAAGACTGGGTGACAAAGGGGATATTGTTCCAAAAAGAATCAAATACAAGAAGCTTACGCGCTAATATTGTAAGCTCGAAATTTGAGCCAAGCCATCGCCGCACTCTCTTGTTTGAATATTTTGACGGGGACGTATCGCGATGTTAAATCTGCCAGCAATTTAGTCTGAAATCGAATAATCGGGTTTTGCGCTCCATTGTAAATCGCAATGGAGTCAACATGTGCCATTAGTTCAGCAAATAGATCCAGGTTGTCAAAAACATTTATCGATAGACAGTCAGAGAAGTCAAGAAGCAGACCAACCATTTCTAACGGCGCCAAACGTTCAATTGAGTTGATATTTTCTTTTATGGAGTGATAATTTATTGTTGGATTATCGGAAAATCTAAGTCGTACAAATTCGTCAAATGTTTGAGACATGGTTCCATTTTTATTGGAAATAAAGTCGTAGGTGGACGGTTTTAGCGGAAATGTAGGGTGCTCAATAATTGGGTGATTAGGTTGATTTGGATGAAGTGGACGATTTGAACTTTTCATGATTTCTGGTTGCATTGGTGATATTAGTCTTACGTAAAGTTAGGAAAAACGTTTGCGGTATTGGGTAGTGTAGGGAAAGTCAAAACACCATTTTGTAGGTATTTTGAGCACACCGTGTATTTGACCGTTTTCAATTGGTTATTTTCGCGATGATTAAGCAAAGAATATATGAATTGGGTAAGACCTCTTACAGTTGGTGTTTTGCATTCCTTTGAACCAGATCATTTAGCAGCTGTTTCAGTTTTGGCGTCTGAACAAGCGGAAAGTAAAATGAGCGCGTTTAAAATTGTTTGGAGAGCTTCTCAGTGGGCGTTGGGCCATTCCGCAACACTTTTAATTTTTGGAGGCGTGGCGATTGCTTTTAAAGCATCAATGGGGTCTCACGTGTCCACGATTTCCGACGTAGCCGCAATTGTTGTTGGGCCGGTTATGATTTGGTTGGGAATAGAAGCTTTGAGAAGAAATCGAACGGTAAATACGCAACAATTGTCAGGACAAGATTTGACTGAAAAAGGTGAAAATAGAGCGAGTTCGGGTAGACGATCTTTTGGAATTGGAATGTTACATGGTTTGGCCGGAACAAGTGCAGCGGCCACCGCCCCATTAATTTTGCAAGCAGATACCACCATGGATGCGGTTATGGTTATCGTGATAGAGTCATTAGCAATTATTGGAACGATGGCGGTTTACGGGTTTTTATTGGTGACTTTTCTTGCTCAAATGATACGGTATAGTGTGTCAATCTATAAATGGATTAATGGCATTGCTGGGGTGATTTCTATTGTCATCGGTATAATATTCTTACTGGAGGTTTTCAACATTCAAGTTTTGTAGTTGCCTGCAGATTTGGAGAGCAAGTTTTTGCTTTCTACTTTTGCTCCGACAGAAAAAAATGGGTGTTAGGAATTGTATTGGCAGATAGCAATGAGTTGATCCGAATTGGTTTGCGGACGATAATTGAAGGTAACGATCAAATTAAAATTACTGGGGAAGCGGCTAGTAATGGTGAATTGCTTGATCTGGTTAAGAACTTTGAGCCAGATGTTGTTCTGATTGACTTCACTTCAGAAGGTTTTTCCATTGACGTAATACCTGCCGCTTTATCGGTCAACGAATCGATAAAAATAGTCGCTATTACCTACCAACAGAAAGCGAATACAATTATCCATGCATTAAAATCTGGAGTTACAGGGTACATTAAGAAAGATTGTTCGCTTACAGAAATAATGGATGCTGTTTCTGAAGCCGGAAAAGGGAATCAATTTTTCTGTGGTCAGATTCTAGACAAAATTAGGAAAGAGGCAATTGAACCGAACGATATCGATAAGGTTGACTTTAATTGTACAGCCGTTGCATTGTCAGCAAGAGAACTCGAAATTATCGAGCTAATCGCAGAAGGAAACACCAATGTCCAAATTGCCGAAAGTTTATTTCTTAGCGGTCATACGGTGAATACCCACAGAAAGAATATTATGGCAAAATTGGGTGTAAAAAATACAGCTGGAATTGTTATGTATGCGGTGAAAACAGAAATTGTAACTCCCAATAAATTTCTATTTGCCGGGGAAGCATAGTTGGTTGAGTACATTTTATATTTTCGCCTAATCTAATACGGTGATCTTATGAAAATCATTTCTTGGAACGTAAACGGCGTTCGCGCGGTGGTTAAAAAGGATTTTGATGCATGTGTTGCACAGATGTCTCCAGATGTTTTGTGCATACAGGAGACTAAGGCACAAGATGATCAAGCTTTAGAGGCATTGGCAGCCATGACTAATTATCATGTTTATGTTAACTCGGCTGTTCGAAAGGGGTATTCGGGTACAGCAATTCTTTCGAAGAATAAACCAATTGAAGTTTCAAATGACATCGGGGTTGAAGAGTTTGATACAGAAGGAAGGGTTATTACGGCTGAATTTGATGGTTTTTATCTGGTAACAGTTTATGTCCCAAATTCAGGTAGTGGACTTGCTCGGCTTGCTCATAGAAAGGCATGGGATAAGGCGTTCCAAGTATATCTTAAAAATCTTGAGTTAAAAAAGCCGGTGGTTCTCTGCGGTGATTTGAATGTTGCCCATCGGGCAATAGACTTAAAAAATCCGAAACCGAATTATAACAAAACAGCCGGTTATACTCAAGATGAAATTGACGGCCTGGATAGCCTGATTGAGTCTGGATTTGTTGACACTTTCCGTTTTTTTTACCCTGAGGAGATTAAATATTCTTGGTGGAGTTATCGGTTTAATTCCAGGGCAAAGAATGTAGGCTGGAGAATAGATTATTTTCTTGTGAGCCAATCATTCACCAGTCGACTTAAAGATGCATTTATTTTAAATGAAATTCATGGCTCTGACCATTGTCCGGTAGGAATTGAGATTTAATTCAAATTTTAGGCAAAACATTTTTAGCTCATTTTTGCGAATAGATTCTTATTTAATTATCAGATTACAAGCACAAAGTTGATTCGAATCAGTAGTAAAATCAGCTAAAAAATTAGATATAAACAAAAAAGCTATGATCGAATTAACGTTCATCGCTCTGTAACAGTTTATAAAAAGAGAAGACCGTATAGAATCGATTATGGAACATAGCATACGAAAGCTTTTATTATAAAACCGAATAATATTTAAGGTTTTACTTCAATGCTGTCCTAAAGAACCCACCAACTCGTAGTAAAG
>JAHDGY010000129.1 GCA_020631555.1 Flavobacteriales bacterium
TTGCAGGTCGGTTGATTCGGGAGCTAGAACGTGAGCTTGCTTCTGATAGACTAGAGAGTGTCGTCACGAAAATATATTATCTTTCGAAAAAAATTGTATTCTCAACATCGACACGATATTTCCGATAGAACATGGAATCTTCTCGAACCTCATTTGCCTGGTCACAAAGGTAGTTGGAGAGGAATAGCGACTAGGTATGCAAAAAATACAACCTCTTTTTTGGCTGCTGTTCAAATAAGGTGTATCAGCATTTGGGCAAATATCTTATAACGACACCATCTAATAATGAAGGAGCTACGTTGTCAAAATGAATGCTCCCACATGCGGTTTTTTTCCGCGTCCGGCAAAGCTAATCAAGTCCTTAGAAAAAGGTTTATCCAAAAGATGGTTGTAAGCCATTGCGGCAGCAACGCAGCTTGAACTGCTTAACCCTAAGCTGTTTATAGTCGAAATACCTTTAGTAATTTCAATGTCCACATACACTTTGGATTCCAGTAACAGATGCATTTCATGAATTACAACTGAACAACAATTGTCTTCCAGTCTTTCTGGAATTCTATCTTCTGAAGTAATGGAAGTAATCCTATTTTCTGAACGTTCGTTGGGTATAACAGATACACTGTCGCCAACAGCGTCCATTGATAACCCCAAGCAATCAAACCCCACGTTGAGGTTGGCTACGGATGCTGGCGCAAATGCAGTAACCTTTTTCATAACTAGCTTTTTATTATTTGAACAAGATCTGAGAATACACCGCTGGCGGTGATTTCTGGTCCGGCACCGGCACCCTGAATAATTAGAGGCTGCTCATTGTAACGATTGCTGTTGATCACCACGATATTATCCTTTCCTTCAATTTTGAAAAATGGACTACCTGGTTCTACCTCCTCCAGGTTAACCTCAAGTCTGTCGTTCTCCAATGACGCTATTACTTTCAATTTTTTTCCATTTCTCGAAGCTCCATCAAAAAGTGCTTTGAAATAACTTTCGTTGGTTTCCAATTGACCGAAAAACTCTTCTACCGACGCATTGGCATCAATTGAGTCTGGTAGAAATGAATTGACAGTTACATCTGATAATTCTCGCATGAATCCAGATTCTCTGGCGATGATTAATATTTTTCGGCAGACATCAGTTCCACCTAAGTCAATGGCTGGATGTGGTTCCGTAAGCCCCAATTCCAGAGCTTTCCTTACAACAGAACTAAACGATTCGGAGCCGTCGTAGGAATTGAAAATGTAATTCAAACTTCCGGATAGAACAGCCTTTACCGATCGGATTATATCTCCATTTATCATCAATTCGTTTATGCTCTTCATAACAGGAAGAGCTGCTCCAACACATGTTTCGTATCGAAAGTGAACCAACTTATTGTAAGATAGTTGTTTCAACTTTCGATAAGTGGCCAAAGGCCCACTTGAGGCAATTTTGTTACAAGCAACTACGCTTATCGAATTAGACAAAAGCTGCTCGTACAAGTTTGCAACTTCTGATGATGCGGTAACATCGATAAATACAGAATTTAGAATGTTTAAACTGGCAATGGCATCAGCAAAGGAAGTTGATGCTGCAGCCGTCAATTCAAGATTTTGAAGGTCAGAAGGATTTATTCCTTCTGTATTTATTTGATAACCGGTGCTTCTAGCAACCCCTGCTACAATTAGTTCGATACCCAAATTTTGGTGAACCCAAGTTTTTCGGTTGTCCACAAGTTTTACAAATTCAGATCCAACAGTCCCCAGTCCAGCGATAAACAGGTGTACTCTTTTTACCGCTTGTGCGAAAAACTCTTCGTGCAGCACGTTTACCGCCTTATGCTCTTCATCTTTATTTACTGTAATCGAAATGTTACGTTCAGAAGCTCCCTGAGCAATTGATCGAATATTGATCCCATTTTGTGCAAGTGCCAGGGTTGCCCTGCTACACAAACCAACAGTTGATTTCATCGACTCGCCGACCAATGCGACTACGGCCAAGTTTTCATCAGAAGTTATAGGATCAATATGATGCGCATTTATTTCGTTTGCAAACTCTAAATTCAAAGTCTGTTTAGCTTTTACTACATCATTTTTGGCTATCGCAATGCATAAACTTTGACTCGACGAACCCTGTACAATTACAGTGGGTTTCACCTGCACATTGGCCAGAGCTTTGAAAAGTCGATACGTAAGATTTAGATCGCTCTGCAATCCAACTCCCTGCACGTTGAGCATAGCCATATTGCCAACCGATGAAATTCCGATCACGTGTTGAGCGTCTTTGGAACCGTTAAAATCGATGAGAGTTCCTTCAAATTCAGGCTGAAATGTGTTTTTCAACCGAATCGGAATATTACTTTCCATGGCTGGTAAAATGCTTGGCGGATACAAAACTTTTGCTCCAAAAAATGCCATTTCGACAGTCTCATCATAAGTCAGATGATCGAGGCTTTTTGTGGCGGTTACAAAATTTGGATTGGCAGATTGCAGACCGTTGACATCCGACCAGATTTGCAATTCTTCTGCATTTAATGCTCCCGCAAACCAGGCTGCCGTTTCATCGGAACCACCTCGTCCAAGCATAACAATTTCTCCGAAATCGTTGGACCCGACAAATCCGGCGGACAAATATGATCCCGCATTTACTTTCGATTTGATAGCAGCGAAAGTTTTGGATTTGTTAACCGTTGCGCCGACGTGCCTATGATTGGCTCTAATCAATTCTCTGCTATCAAGGAGTTCAATGTCTATTCCTTTCGAACAGAAGTGTCTGTGCAAAATTTTACTGGACAAGGATTCTCCTGTTGCCATAATTCTAGCCTTTGTCTTTTCCGAAACTTCACCCAATAGAGTTGCTGAATCAATAATAATTTTTAGTACTTCGAGTTCCTGTTTAACTAATTCCAAACAGTCTTTTTGTTCATTATCTGGAATAAGTTGTTCAATCATTTTTGCATGAGCATCGGTAATACTGGCAAGTGTGTCGCCAATTGCATAGCGAGAATTAAGATCAATACTTTCTAGCAAGTTAGTCACACCTGAAAAGGCAGAAACTATCACAACATGTGGTTTGGTTTGTTTGCGAATTACTTCGGCAATTCTTGCTACATTATCTGTGGAAGAAACACTTGTTCCTCCAAATTTCATGACTATCATGTCGTTAATAAAAAGTTAAGATTGAAAATCTGATTGGTTGAAAATTGATAGAGACCTGTCTCGATATGTTAATGCATCCCTCCAAGGGGATCGTGCATGTTGTGGTACCCATAATGGCGATATTACAAACCAGGTTCGACATGTTTCCAAGTCGTTAATCCATAGCGCTAATATTTTTAACACCTGAGTCTAAAGTTATTAGCAAATCTAGCGATAAATTGAATTGAACGGTATATTATATGCACTTATTTAGGTTGTTCATCGAAATTTCAGGTGATTGACTTGATAGTGCATTGATTCAACTTGAAGAGACCTTTGCACATAAAGTATTTTGAGATTGTTGATTAAGTTCTGTTGTTGATT
>JAHDGY010000051.1 GCA_020631555.1 Flavobacteriales bacterium
ATTACCACGAATTTTGCTTAATTCAACAGCTTTTAATTTAAATTCTTTGCTGTAATAACGTCTTCCTCTTCCCATCACTTAAACATATTAATTCATGCTTATCTAAAGTGTCCAGATAAAGGTAGAAGGTCCATTTTAAGGTTAATACTTTGGATCCAGCAAGCCTTAAAGGATGCTGGATCCGTTAACTATTTGCCGTTGAAAGTTCTTCTTTGGGTGATGGTCGTTGGGTGATTCGGAAGAATCGATACTGTTGCTGCGGTTGGCCTGTCCCGTGTTAGGACAAGCCAACGGGTTATTTCTCCTTTTTTGGTTGCTGTGTAAGTTCGGGGAGCGGTTCGTATTCCTTCAAATACCAAAGCTGCGCTTCTTTGAATTTTGCCTGTTCCACTTCCTTTTTACCTTCTCTGGTGTTGTCAACGTGTTTTGTACTTAAATGCTGATTATAGCTGCGCTCAGCCGCTGTATTGGCCTTAGTGTCTATGTGTTTGTTTAAAGCGGCTAGCACCTTGTTGATGTTGAGTTTTCCAAATTGGCTAGTCGCTTTGATTTGGCGGCATACTAGGTAGATGTCCTCCATGCTCAAATTACAAAGCATGGTGCTACTAGCGCCAAATAGGGTAATAAAATACAACTTGAACAATATGGTTGGAGATTTCGACGCAGTACTAGCCGTAGATCCTACCATCCTCAAACATAGCATAAGAGCAGCAAAAGAAGTCTTATCCTATGCCACCAAAAGGAAAATCAGCCCAATGCTGGACAAAGCTTTGCAGCAAGATGTAATTGATTCGGGTCAAGACTTATACGAACTAAGCGACATTAACCGGATGCTTTGGGCTAAATCCTTCACTAAAAAGAAGGTGACAATTGAAAGCTTGTACAATGAACCATCTCGATTCTTGGAAGGAAGTACCTAGACTTTGTAAGCAAATGGACTGGAGTACGTGAGAATTGGTTACGCTATTAAAATCTTGAAAGCACATGCCTATATGCATATTTTCTCTGCTGCGGTGGCTGCGTACAATAGGGCATTTTTCGAAAAGGAAAACGAAAAACTAAAGTTAGTAGATTCAAAAGGGCTTCATTTGATTGTGGGTACTGACAAAAGCGGCGAACCGATCAGTGTTCCAATTGTTGGAGCATTGTATGATGCACTAGACTTTTTTGGAATAACCGGATTAGAAGAACATTATGACAATTGGATTTCAGGATCAGATGGAGAAAAGGAAGTTAAAAAAGCTGCCAAAGAATTAGGTTTAGCTCCATTAAACAAACTAATTCAAAGCTTTCACCCATTTGCTAAACACGGAGCGGAGCAACTTTCTGGCAAATCCTTTTTTTCTGACGTATTTAATCCAATGCCAATTCGAGACAGGAAAGAACACCTCGCACGTTTCTTTATGCTTGGCAAGGAATACCGTTACTTAACAGGAAAACCCATGCGTGAAGAAGCAATGGGAATGCACTGGCTTTACGATCTGTTTCTAAGAACTACCAATGTCGATGAGAGAGCTTACTATCACGTAAAATCAATTGTTGGTGAGTTTAAAGGGTTCGGAAGCTTTAGCAATCCTGACAATAAGGAAACTGTTCTTCGCAGAGAAGCAAAAGCACATTACGGAACTGCGATTCGCTACAAACGAAAGGATCAAGCGAAGTATTGGCAAAAGGTCTATTTAGAAAATGGCGGTACAGAAAAAAGTCTCGCTACAAGTATGCGCAATAAGCATCCACTTCATAGACTTTCGAAAGATGAAAAAAGGGACGTTGAACAAATTTTGAAAGGCAAGAAGCCCAAAACCGAATTTGGCAAGCGATTAACAAAAGCGGACAAGCAGAAAATTAAAATGGCTTTGGAGTATTACCAGAATACGTTTAGCCCTAAAAAGACGAACAAGATTAAGTACTTAATCAATCGTTAAATAGCTATCAATTCTTCCAAAGAATCCGGAAAAATCTAATTGTTTTCAACAAAATTCACTTAGTGAAAAGTACGTATTTCACACATCAAAACTTTAGAAAGCAAATAGTTAAATTAAAAAACACCCAAACAGTAGAGTACGTATTTTGAAAAATGTGCTTTGTTGTGGTTAAAATTGTTACGTATCATTGCACCCGCAGCGTTACTACTCCTAACATTTTTAATGCATAACAACTTATGAAAAGAGTTATAATACCATTTTTGGCGTGCACCACATTGGGAGCTGCGGCTCAAAATTCAGGAAACTTTAAGGTCGAATTTGCATACGACGATGCAGGAAACAGAATCCGAAGGTTCGTTCCAGTCGACCAGAACTCCAATACCGGAACTGGAAATACCCAGGGTGAGAAAAAATTGGTAGATCATCCGAACCAAGATGGAGGAATCGACGTGAATGTATGGCCTAATCCTACGGTGGGTGGTGTAAACGTAGCCGTAGAAAAAACCGTTTTTGATTTGGGTGATTTGGATGGTTTGACCGGATTTGAAGAACCTGCGGAAAGCGCATTGGAGCTTACATCCATAAAAGACTATGAGGTTATTGTAAACGATCAGAGGGGAAAGGAAATCCTACACACCACTGTTCACGAGCCTAAATTCAATTTGGATCTTTCCAATCAAAAAGCAGGGAATTACAACATGAAGGTTATTGCACATGGGCAAAACCTACAACACCAACCCGTTCATCATTCGGCTTCCAGACAAATTATCAAACAATAGTTGGGTGACTTGGGTGACTTGGGTGATGTTGGCGATTGGATAATTAAAAAAACAAACGATATAGAAACAACATTTTACATAAAATGAGAATAAAAATAGTAGGCAAATTGAGGACTAGATGGAGCGTCCTCGTTGCCCTTGCAATAAGTTTAGGGTTAACAACTATTACCCCCATCACCCAAGTCCAAGCGCAACCTTTTAAAGACAGAAAAATAAATGTAAATCTGCCAGTGGGAACCATTGCAGGAGCGGTAAGCGTGTCCAACGGAGCAGCAACGTATAACATTCCTATTGCTCTACCGAAGGGCTCCAATGGATTACAACCTAGTTTGTCTATTGGATATAACAGCATGGCCGGAAATGGTCTGCTCGGAATGGGGTGGAATTTAGCGGGCTTATCTGCTATAACTAGAACTCCGAATACAAAGTACCACAATGGTAAGATTAGAGCCGTACAACTGGACAATGACGATGTGTTTGCACTAGATGGAAATCGACTATTTGCCGTTAACGGAGCAAATGGAAAAGAAGGAACACAGTACAAAACAGAAATTGCAACGTTTAACAAAATAACCTCCCACGGAACTACCGGAAATGGACCAGAATGGTTTAAGGTGGAAACAAAAGAAGGACTTACAATAACCTATGGTCAGTATGGAGCGCAGGTAAAACCTGATGGAGCGAATACGGCCTATTCTTGGTTGATAAAAAAAGTGTACGATAAATTCGGAAACTACTATGAATACCACTACAGGTACATCTATGGACAAGCTGTTGCAACCGAAATCACCTACTGCGATAACCGGATTAAGTTTCATTACACATCTCGGAAAGATCAAAACACAATTTACCTTGCAGGACACGCCTTGCATCAACGTGCACTACTGAAGTCTATTGAGGTTCTGCACAATAATAAGCAAGTCGATAAGTACGAATTTAAACACCAGTACAAGGAATTATACCATTATTTGAGTGAAGTAACTCGTTATGGTAGTATGGGAACCGCTTTAAATAGCACGGCCTTTAAATATGGCCACAAGCCAAGGAAAGTGGATCATCATTTTGCCGGTGGAAGCGATAAAGCTTGGTCGAAACCGTATTACTTGCCAAGCAATGCAATTAATTGGGAAAATAATAAGGTTTACCATTGGCCAGGTGATTTTAACGGAGATGGTATAACCGATATACTCACTGCTAGACGATACAGATATGATTATAAAAATTCGACTCAGCAAACATCAACAAGCTATGACTGGGATTGGAGCATACACTTCAATTCGGGTTTGGGAACAGCATTAGAAGCCAATTCCGTTCCTACTTATGTCGGTAAAGGAATAGATGAACGAACCCAAGTACACGTAACCGATTTTAATGGAGATGGAAAGCAAGACTTTTTCATCGTTAAAATCAATAATATTACCCCATACGAATTAGATAGATATACGTTTATTCCTTTTCTTTCCACTGGTAATGGATTCCAATCATTACCAGAGTTTAAATTCAATGACAACACCGCCGGACCAGCATCTTTATTTACCTACCAACTCACGGATTTAGATGGAGATGGAAAACAGGAGATTTTTGTTCATGAGCCTTACTCAACTCAAGTAACCATCGTTAGAGACGGGAATATTCACAGTTCAAATACCGCAAAAATCAATTTAGGACAGAAATACGATTTTAGCCGTACGGCATCGATAGACCTCAATGGCGATGGACGCACCGAGTTACCCGATGTGAAGATTCTAAACTCCCGTAAAGCTTATACCCTTCAGTTAGATGGAAATAAGTTTACCCATATAGAGCAAGAGCGCCAATTAAAAATCCCACACAAAAGAACCATCAATCAAATTACAGACTTTAACGGTGATGGGATTTACGATGTGTTATTTACCAGAATATACACTCCTTGGGATGGAAGAATCCGTTTTGGTGTCGGCAAGCTAAATAGGATGTCAGACTATGTAAATACCGGCTTTAAAACGCCAGGAATCAAGACGCATGTTAAAGACCTTAATGGAGATGGAAAGTCGGACATAATGGTTATCAACGGCAAAACCCTGGATGTCTACTTTAGCAAAGGAAAGGGTTTTGAACACAAGGCATTTACCAGCCCATTAGACATTCAACATGAAATGAACCACAAGATTGATTTTGGTGACTTTAACGGAGACGGTACGCAAGACATGATGATCCACAGACCTGGACTTAAAGGCTATTGTCATTTTTTCTACTTCAGCCCGAACTCTAAATCAATGCTTTTGACAGCCGTTGCAGACGGGTTTAATAACGTCACGGAGATTCACTATAATTATTTAACCAATAACGAGTACTATAAAAAAGGCAGTCAACCGATAGATGATAATTGCATTGAAATACAACATGCTTTGCCGGTGGTAACCCATGTGCATGTCTCTAATGGTAAATACGCGAGCGGCTATGGGCCGGGAGGTAGAGTAACAACCGTATATCATTACCAAGGAGCGAAAATTCACCGGTACGGTAAAGGGTTCTTAGGGTTCTCTAAGATCACCCAAACCAACTACGGAAACGACATCAAAACAGAAACCACCTACAAGGTAGATCCGGTATATTTTCTGAACCAGCCGGCTTCTACGAAAACGTGGAATATGGGTACGTGGCAATTAATTAGCGAAGGTGAAATAACTTATGATAACAGACCGCTAGAAGGCAAGCGTGTTTTCCCGTATCTCAAGCAGACCAAGGTTACCGACAAACTAATGGAAGTTACTACAACCACCGATTACAAGTACGACAATAACGGTAACCAAGAAAGAGTAAAAACTGAAATCGGGAATAAACTCGCTTCTACCACCACCCATCGAAAGTTTGAAAGGTACGGTGCGCATATCCCTAATAAGGTGACTTGGGAAAGAACCATTCAACGTCGAAAGGGAGAAACTCCGTACGTACGAAAAACCGAGTACAAGTACAATCCGAATGGAACATTAAAAAAGCAAATTACTGATCCAAATAACCCAAATGAGCTTACTACCACGTTGGATTATCACCCCAATGGAACGCTCAAAAGTAAAACGGTGAGTGCTAAAAACCACCCTTCTACACCTTATCTAAATGTAGACTCTAGAACTACGCGCTACAACTACGATAAATACGGAAGGTTTGTAACCGAGACCTACAATGCCCACAACCAGAAAAGTAGCGCAACCTACGATTATGGCCGGGGCGTAGTGCTTACTAAAACAGGAATTGACAATCTAACCACAACCAATACCTATAGCGAATTTGGAGAGCTTCAATCCTCCACAACTCCGGATGGTGTAACAACCTATTATGACACAAAATGGGATATTCGAACAGGGAGTTTCAATCCAACAGAGATGGGTAGAAGTCTTTACGTCACCACCACCAAAACAGAAGGTAGCCCAAGGGTTAGAACATGGTACGACGAGCTTGGAAGAGAGGTGCAAACCGAAACTGCTGGCTTCGACGGGGGTGATGGGGGTGATGGGGGCAATGGCTCCGCTAAAAACGTCTATACCGTAACTACTTATGATACCAAAGGAAGGGTAAAAACGACTACCAGTCCTTTTCTTTCCGGTGAAACAACGGATGGAATTGTTGTCAACACTACCAACTACGACAAATTTGGTAGGCTAGAAACGATAACAAATGATGCCGGAACCGTACGCTATAAGTACAACTATATAAAATCCATGAAACGCCTAAGAACACGCGTCTATAATATGGATGGCTCAAAAACTAGCTCCTTTAAAGATGCTACTGGTAAAATGATAATTGCCAGTGATGAAAGTGGAGAATCCGTACGTTATAACTATTATGCATCTGGTTTACCTAAAAAAACATACGTAGGTGGAGCTAAGGTAGCTACCATGAAATACGACAAGCAAGGCAATCAAACGGAGTTAATCGACTTAAATGCAGGGAAAACAACCTACGAGTACGATGCTTTTGGACAGCTTAGAAAACAAACCGATGCAAAAGGAAACACCTTCTTGATGCAGTACGACAAGCTTGGGCGAATGCAATCAAAAAAGTGCATCAATCAAGGGTATGCTACAAATTACAGCTATGTTACATCACCCAATGGAATCAATCAGCTTAAAAAAGTAACCGAGAGTAAAAACGGATTTTCCGAAAGCTATAAGTACGATGGGCTTGGAAGATTGGAACGAAAAATCGAGAAAATCGACGACCAAACATTTACCAATGAATACAAGTATGATAGCTACAGTCGTTTAAAACGTCGCATTTATCCTTCAAACCTAAAAATTGAACACGTCTATACTAAAAATGGGTACCTAGATAAAGTAAAGCACGGATCGAAAGTATTGTGGGATGCCAACGCCATGAACGCTTATGGGAAATACACCGAGTACAAGATGGGCCACGGCGATCCTAAATTGATTCGGACCAAGACATACGATAAGTTTGGGTATCCAACACGGTTTGCGGTGAATAATACAGATATTCAAGACTTACGGTTTAAATACGACCTTAGAAACGGAAATCTACTTAGTAGGTCCGAACACGGTAAAAATGAAACGTTTAGTTACGATAAATTGGATCGACTCAAAGAAGTTAGGCTTAATGGTACCATCACCCAAGAACTAAAGTATTGGAACAACGGAAACATAGAGTTTAAAACCGATGCAGGAGAGTACCGTTACGACGACAAAAAGGTACATGCTGTAGTTTCTGCAACGAACCCTGAAGGAGCTGTCTCATCGCTGCGTCAAGATATTACCTATACGCCGTTTAATAGTCCTGAAACTATCACGGAATCTGAGGTGAACGAACAAGGAAATGTAACAGGAATTAAACATAAATTATCCCTACGTTATGGAGCGGACGAGCAGCGAAAACTCACCATTTATGAAGCACCAAAAGAAGGTAAAGTAATAAAGAAGTACTTCTACGATGGTGGAGAAAGAATCGTGGAAGGGAATAAAAGGAAAGACATTGTTTACGTTGCTACAGGCGATGGACTCTCACACATCTTTGAAATGCAGCCCGTATCGTATCGTGTAAACTGCGTTTTTACCGATCAACTTGGTTCAATTAATACTGTAACTTGGGACAATGGCAAGATTGTAGCCACGCAAAGCTTTGATGCCTGGGGGCGTTATCGAAATGCTGCAACATGGAAAATTGATGGCAAAGAGAAAGATTCTTGGTGGAATGGCGGTTCGTCATATGCTTGGTTACAACGTGGCTTCACAGGACACGAGCACCTAGAGCAATTTGGGCTCATTAACATGAACGGAAGGGTATACGATCCTGTACTAGGCCGAATGCTTTCCCCAGATAATTACGTGCAAAGCCCAACTTCTACACAGTCCTACAACCGATACAGTTACGTACTCAATAATCCACTAAAATACACGGACCCAACTGGAGAGTTTTGGCACATTGTCATTGGCGCCGCTGTTGGTGGAATTATCAATCTTGCGGTAAAAGCCTACCAAGGAAAAATAGATTCTTGGCAAGATGGATTAGTTGCCTTTGGAATTGGAGCAGTAGCGGGTGCAGTTGGAGCAGCAACCGGAGGAGCCGCATTTGCAGCAGCTGGAGGGGCCGCAGGAGGAGCCGGTGGTTTTGGAGCTGGTGCAGTTAGTGGAATGACTGGTAGCGCTTTCTCTACAGCCATTGAAAACGTTGGCAACGCAGCTTACTTCGGAGACCCAATAATGTCTGCAGATCAGTACCTAACTAGCGTTGCGCTAGGTGGGGTTCTGGGAGGAACAACCAACGGTATTATAGCTGCAAGAAATGGGAGAGGTTTTTGGAATGGGGATATGCCAGGGATAGAAGGAACTCGTATGACGCCTATTAAACCGGGACCAATTGCCAACGGAGATAGAGATATGCAGGCTGTTAGAAGCGAAATTAATAAGGCTATTCCAGATCATGGTCCAATAAGATATCGGGATAATTATTTGCATAAAGTTACCGGCCCAGACGGTAGTCACAATTGGAACCGAAGATCTATTGAGATTGTGGGAGACCATGGAAAGGTTTTCCCTAATTTTGTCGGAGATGATCTTCAGAAACATACGCTTATACAAATGTATGGGAACAAACACGGGACAGAAGGGATTTATGAACTAATGATTAAAAATGCTGCTGTTACCCACCAAAGATTTATTCCCGGTGGTGTAATAACAGGTACCCCGAATCAACAAGTTCTCACAGCACCTGGCGGTGTAGGCGCACCAAAACCATGGTGGAATTAGATATTTAATTATGGAACTATTTAAAGAAAATATTAAGATTGATTCTTGGGGAGTAGCTTATTTAGGGTTAAAAAAAGAATGGCTCATAAAATCCCAAGTGTATGAATATTGTAACGCCGGATTAATTGTTTGTTCTGAAGAACAATTAGTTGAATTATATGTGGTTGAAAACGAACCGTTACTCGAGTTTTATGAGTTGATTAAGGGCTGGATTACGGATGATGGACATGAAGCAATAAATTGGAATGAAGATTCTAATGATTGGCAATGGGATAAGATTCCATGTCAATATTACAAATTTTGGGAAATCGAGTTCCTGTGTAAAATCTTAGCAGAAGGGTTTGATATGGAGAAAACGTTACACTCAGTAGCTTCCATTCATAGTGAGTTTGGATATTTAACGTCTTGGCACGGATTTATACATTTTATGGCTCCGTCACCAAACACTATGCCTAAAGGCATTGACGGATTGTACAATAATTTGATAGAATATGTAGATTCAGAAAAGGAGAAATTAAAATTATCGTGCTTGTAGTTTGGTTGTTTCATCTAATGATTGGTGAAATGCCTCCTCTGTTGATCTAAAATCAGATGCACACACGAGTATCCACGATCAGGATGGAAATACAATCTTAGATTATGGGATAAGCGAGGATAAAAGAGTCGCAATGGAACCCCCCGGAAAAGCTGTTTTTGGTAAGCATAAACCTAGCTTAGATTATAGAGCGGAACAACTTTCTAATCATGGTAATAGACTTGAAAATGGAATTTTTGCTAGAAAGCAGCTTATCCACAATGTGCGGTTAGATAAGATTGCGAAATACAAAACGCAGTTGGCTAGTTCAGGAAAGTCATACAGTTTTGTACGCCCAATTCCGGCAGTAAGTATGAATTGTACGGGGGCGGCAAACATAGCATTATTAAAAGCGGGAGTTTTGAATATTCCTATTTCAATTCCCGGAGTTCTTAGTTTACAAATGTATGCCAGACAATTTGGCCATTTAAGTTATTTAGTTACACCATGAAAAATCTAATTATTATTTCGATTTACTTTTTGCTGTCCATGAGCTTAGACGCACAAGAAAAAAAGGATATTACGAAACTGTTTTTTCCCGGAATTGACACAAAGTCCTTAGATTCGATTCAACATAGATTTGGAACTATGTACACTCATTATCATTATGATAACGTCCCTTATTTTACTACGGATGATCTTGATTTCTGGGGGAAAGACAAAAAATCAAATCGTTATTACTTATCAAAAAGTGATTCCAGTAGAGCCTATGGGGTTCTGTATATGAATGAGGAAAAAAGTATTGAGTTGTACTGTGGCTTATACGAAATAGCGGTAAAGATCGGGGATACTAAGGGGTTAGTCCACTTTGTTCCGTGGTTACCAAAACCATAACAAATGGAATTAAAAAAACAACTTAATAGCTTTTGGGATTGGGCTCAATTAACGCCTGAGGAATACGCGAATGGTGCTGAGCCAAATAATTCTGACATTTATCTATCTGAGTGGGAAGATGACTATGACTGTTTTGATCTTATTATTAACGCTTTCTATAAAGAAGTACATGATGAAATGGATTTCGACAAATCTGAATTTATAGATGTAGTATTACAAGCAATTTCTATTGATCACGAATCGGAAAAATTGGCTGAATTTGCGATTAGTAATTTGTCGTCAATTTCAATTGATAGGCTTTTTAAAAGTGCATTGAGTGGAAAATATGAAAATGCTCAATGGCTTTTAGTGTCAAAAATCTCAGATTCTTGCTCTGGTAACAAAAAGCAATTGGTAGAGGATTTTATTAACGAAGGTCTAACACCTTATGTTAGGCATAGGGCAGAACTAGTGATGAAAACATTATAAATGTCACTGAAGTAAATAGAAACAGATTGTTTTGATCGAGAGATTTTGATGTGCGTATTCATTATTCAACTATGAAAGTTATAGCAGAACAGCGTCCGAATGAAATCTCGAAGTACAGGTTCGGATATTCGGAAATTATAGAATTAAGAAAGCAATGGTTTTAAATGGTGTTGGCTTTAGTATAGATCTAAGACCTGGGTTTAGAACATCCAGAACTGCAATTCAAATTCATCCAGATGGTAATGTACCAGGAACCCTTGGATGTATTGGGTTGAATTGCGGCTCCGAAGTCTTTGGATTTTATAATTGGGCCCAACGGTATATGAATCGACACGGGGGAGAAATTCCGGTACAAGTTAATATTCCATAGAAATGAAAATAATACCAAGTACAGTGATCTGCTTAACATTGCTTTGCGCTTGTGAGCAGCAAAAAACAAACGCCAACGGAAAGAACGAACCATCAACCATTGAAAATAAGTCACCAGATGAAGCGAATAGAAACAAGCTCGATGTTGAATTGTCAGGCATTGAATCAATTGCAGTTGATAGTGTCTTTAAGCAAGATACAGCCATGTTGAATGTACTAAAAACATACAGACGCCATTTAAAAGAGATTGCTGCCGCACAGAATTCAAAGGACCAATCGGCTTACATTAATTCTAAAAATAACTATCAGGATTTTTATCGAGCGAAATTGGAAAGCAAATGGAAAAGCATCCAAAACTATATCTGCACAATTGAAGGCAGTGAAGCACTGAGCTTATTGATTGAGTGCTGTTCTATTGATAATGGCAATAATGCGGATGAAGAACTTTGGGACGCTCTCACTTTTGTCTGGATATGCCGAAATTCTGAATTATCCGATAGCCATACTGAGAGTCTTAGTAAGCTTAAAGACAATCTAAAATTTGGATTGATGAATTTAGTTCACAAAGAATACATTGATAGTAATACCTATCGTGAATTCAAGGTGAACTTGAGTAAATTGTAATACGAAAACATTGGATATGGACTGGGTGCATTGGCTAATGCAGCGGATGTTCTTGCAGGGCTTAAACCGGGAAATGTGCAGCTTAGAACAGAAAATGATGTCAATGCTCCAACTAAACCAGGTGGCAAAAAAGATTTGATTGGTCATTCTCAAATTCTTGATGAAAACGGGGTTCCATTAGTAGATTGGGGACCAGATGAACAGTTAAGGAGTTACACAGGTTCTGTTAGAGGTACAAATTCTTATGAGGGTGGTGTTCCTATTCCATCGTCAAAAATGAAATGGGATGCGTTAACGATTGATGGCGTGAACACTGGTAGACTGTCAAACTGGAACCCAACAGGAAAATACAATCTACTCTTTAATAGTTGTGTTTCTAAAACATCAAGGGCTTTAAATGCATCAGGAGTTTTCAATGTAGGAATACATCCTTACCTACTTCACGGTCAAATGTATCTGCGTTCGATAGGGGTAAGGCCTTATTTGTTCTCATCATATACGTATCAATATTAAATTAACAATGATTTTAAATTTTTTATTACCTATTACATTTATTAGTTGCTTCACTATGTCTCAAAAACCAGCTGATATAGTACAAATAAGAGAAGTAAAAATATATAACGATTTTCAAAAGAGAGGTTATACTACAGCAGGAGCATTTACTCACTTTGATGATTTAAAAAAAGCAAAAATTAAAAAAAAACTTGTTCCCTTTGAGAAGCAAAAAAGGCTAGAGAATATTTTAAATCGTGCCACAAAGAAAAAACATTTTCAGACAAAGTTTGGAACAACCAATATTTTTTCCGAAATAATTTTTACAGAGAATAACGCTGCACATAGAGTTGTAATTACAGGATTAGCAACAAGTTATAACTTATTTGGGAAAAGTAAAGGAGAGTATGCTTTT
Source organism: Flavobacteriales bacterium (assembly GCA_020631555.1). GTDB lineage: Bacteria > Bacteroidota > Bacteroidia > Flavobacteriales_D > Parvicellaceae > JAHDGY01. The sequence goes on from JAHDGY010000051.1 coordinate 12,720, forward strand.
ATTACTGATTTAACCAAAATGATTGATTATAAAATAATTAATCAATCGGATTTAGATTGGTTAAAAGAATTTATAGATAAAGTACAACAAACCAACCTCCACTAATTAGCGGGTGCAGTTGGAGCAGCAACCGGAGGAGCCGCATTTGCAGCAGCTGGAGGGGCCGCAGGAGGAGCCGGTGGTTTTGGAGCTGGTGCAGTTAGTGGAATGACTGGTAGCGCTTTCTCTACAGCCATTGAAAACGTTGGCAACGCAGCTTACTTCGGAGACCCAATAATGTCTGCAGATCAGTACCTAACTAGCGTTGCGCTAGGTGGGGTTCTGGGAGGAACAACCAACGGTATTATAGCTGCAAGAAATGGGAGAGGTTTTTGGAATGGGGATATGCCTGGCATTCAGGGAAGAATTCCTACTATTAAGCCGGGGCATATCTCTCCCCATCAAAAGGGAGAGCAAGGTGTGCAAAAAGCAATTAAGGAATTTAAGGCTGACGGAGGAATTGTGAAACAAACGGAGGTTACCTTAGATGTTAACGGAACAAGAATAAGAGTGGATATCGCTGGGGAATTTAAGGGAAAGGTAGTGTTTATCGAAGTTAAAAATGGACCTTCTGCAGGATTCACGCCAAACCAGCGCATTGCTTTACCTAAGATGATGGACGGCATACCAATTACACCTGTCGGAAAAAATGCCGCAAATGCGGGGTTAATCCCAAACCAGGCTATCACAAAATCCCAATATATTTTAATGATTAAGAAATACAATTAAGATGATCGACAAAATTTTTAAGAAGGAAACTTTCCAATTCATTAAAGAATTGTTATTGAAAAATGGGTTCAAAAAGAAGTTTCAAGAGACCTTTTACAAGGAGTTAAACCCAGAGATTTTCGGTACGGTTAGTTTTGGAGTTTCTCATTACGGCAGAAATGATTTGATTTCCTTGAATCCCGTAATTGGTATTCTGGTTAAAGATGTCGAAACTTTAATGGGCAAAACAACAAACTCTGATACCTTAAAATATTTTATACCTACGCTGTCGACCCCCTTGGGTTACTTACTTCCTGAAAGTTCTTATCAGGAATGGAGAATCGAAAAAGGAATGGAGAATTCGTCTGTGATAATGGAAATGACAAGTAAAACGGTGGCAAATGGGGAGGCTTTTTATTCAGAAAGAGATTCTTTACATGCCGTGCTAAAAGAAGTTGAGGCTTGTCGATTCATATTGGATTCAGCCAGATTGTATAAACTTCCATTGCTTTACTATTGCAATGACGAAAAAGACAAAGGACTTGAGTTTTTAAATCAAAATATTGATGTCGAGAATCCATCACATCAGGACTTTATTACCAAGTTCAAGGCTTTAAATTGAATGTCATTTCAAATGATAATAGGTGTATTCCAGTGATACTGACCCACCGCAAATCACCCAACAAACGGGTTAAAGGAGTTGGTTACACAAAGGGGAGAAATTGCCCACACTATTTTAGCGAGTTGTTTTAATTCAAATGTTAGGTAAGAAACATGGATCTGAAGGTGTATATGAATTAGTAATTCGTCAAGGTATGATTACCCACCAAAGATTTATACCCAATGGAACAGTTTCAGGAACCACAAACCTTATTCCATCAGGATCTCCTGGAGGTGTAGGCCCTTCATATCCTTGGTGGAAATAGATATTTAATTATGGAACTATTTAAAGAAAATATTAAAATTGATTCTTGGGGAGTAGTTTTTTTAGGGCTAAAAAAAGAATGGCTCATAAAATCCCAAGTGTATGAATATTGTAACGCCGGATTAATTGTTTGTTCTGAAGAACAATTAGTTGAATTATATGTGGTTGAAAACGAACCGTTACTCGAGTTTTATGAGTTGATTAAGGGCTGGATTACAGATGATGGACATGAAGCAATAAATTGGAATGAAGATTCTAATCAATGGCAATGGGATAAAATTCCATCTCAATATTACAAATTTTGGGAAATTGAAACTCTGCAAAGAACTATTTTTAGTTCAGATGAGAAGTCTAAAACCCTGAATCAGGTTGCTGCACTGTTTGGAGACTTTGGCTATTTAGAAGAGTGGAAATTATTCCTAAATAACCATATAATACCTGAAGGATCAACGCCTATTGGTATTGAAGGGTTATATAATAATTTGATAGAATATGTAGATTCTGAAAAGGCAAGATTAAAATTATCGTGCTTGTAGTTTGGTTGTTTCATCTAATGATTGGTGAAATGCCTCCTCTGTTGATCTAAAATCAGATGCACACACGAGTATCCACGATCAGGATGGAAATACAATCTTAGATTATGGGATAAGCGAGGATAAAAGAGTAGCAATGGAAACCCCCGGAAAAGCTGTTTTTGGTAAGCATAAACCTAGCTTAGATTATAGAGCTCATCAAAAAGCTGCATACGACTTCAATATTGAAGATGGAATTTTCGCTAGAGAGCAGCTTATTCACAACGTTCGGCTAGACAAAATCGCGAAATACAAAACGCAGTTGGCTAGTTCAGGAAAATCGTACAGTTTTGTGCGCCCAATTCCGGCAGGAAGTATGAATTGTACTGGGGCAGCCAACATAGCATTATTAAAAGCGGGAGTTTTGAATATTCCAATTTCAGTTCCCGGAGTTCTTAGTTTACAAATGTACGCCAGACAATTTGGCCATTTAAGTTATTTACTTGCACCATGAAAAATCTAATTATTATTTCGATTTACTTTTTGCTCTCCATGAGCTTAGACGCACAAGAAAAAAAGGATATTACGGAACTGTTTTTTCCCGGAATTGACACAAAGTCCTTAGATTCGACTGAACATAGATTTGGGACTATGTACACTCATTATCATTATGACAATGTCCCTTATTTTACTACGGATGATCTTGATTTCTGGGGGAAAGACAAAAAATCAAATCGTTATTACTTATCAAAAGGTGATTCCAGTAGATCATATGGGGTTGTATACGTGAACAAAGAACAAAACATTGAACTGTATTGTGGTTTACACAAAATAGCGGTAAAGCTCGGGGATACCAACAATGTACTAGTTTTGAAGAAACGAGCTTGTAAACCGGACTTGCTTACTTTTGGTCGTTGCGGCTTTTACGATTTTTCTTATTCAAAGCGAGACAACACGTTATATTACACGCAAAAACGAGTTCTGTTGTGGAACCGTCGCCGCAAGATAAAACTTGATAAGTATTTGAACTAATTCACTCCACTCCTCAGGGTTCATTTTGTTTGAATTCTGAGGAGGATAGTTTACAAATGTATGCCAGACAATTTGGGCTTATTAACATGAACGGAAGGGTATACGATCCTGTACTAGGTAGAATGCTTTCCCCAGATAATTACGTGCAAAGCCCAACTTCTACACAGTCCTACAACCGATACAGTTACGTACTCAATAATCCACTAAAATACACGGACCCAACTGGAGAGTTTTGGCACATTGTCATTGGCGCCGCTGTTGGTGGAATTATCAATCTTGCGGTAAAAGCCTACCAAGGAAAAATAGATTCTTGGCAAGATGGATTAGTTGCCTTTGGAATTGGAGCAGTAGCGGGTGCAGTTGGAGCAGCAACCGGAGGAGCCGCATTTGCAGCAGCTGGAGGGGCCGCAGGAGGAGCCGGTGGTTTTGGAGCTGGTGCAGTTAGTGGAATGACTGGTAGCGCTTTCTCTACAGCGATTGAAAACGTTGGCAACGCAGCTTACTTCGGAGACCCAATAATGTCAGCGGATCAATACCTAACTAGCGTTGCGCTAGGAGGAGTTCTGGGAGGAACAACCAACGGTATTATAGCTGTTAAGAATGGGAGAGGTTTTTGGAATGGGGATATGCCTAGAACAAATATTACTCCAATTCAGCCTATTAAACCATCTCCAATTAGCTCTGGAACCAAACATAAAAAACAAATTCGGAGCAATGTCAAGGGAGATTATGATTTGATGAAACGAGAGTGGCAGAACGTGCTAGATAACTATGGCAACCCGCCAACCAAAGGACAATTTCCAAATCAAAAATTTGAAGTTGTGATGGGAGATAAGACAACTGTTATTGGAAAAGTAAACTATGGTGGAAACACCAATCCGAATGGATATACGATAAAGATTAAAACCATCACTCCTAAAAACTTGCAGATAGATAAACAACCATCCATACATATTCGATACAATAATGAATTCAAACATTGATATAGATTGCTCAAAACTTTATGAACTATTGGGACAGAAAATAGTAGGCTGTAAATCGCCAAGTATTCATAAAGAACAATTCGGTTTTTCAAGTCTAGAATTTGACCTAACGTTAAATTTTGATAGTAGTGAAATGAACCTAAGCTGTCCCTACAACCCGAGTAGTAAAGACTTTGGTTTTTGGGAAGATAATGACGGAAATGTATTTTACGATCATACTCTGAAGGTTGAAAAAGCAGGAAAGGATAAGGGGCATGACCTTTCCTACGATTCTGCCGTCGAATCTATTTGGGTTTATGCAAGAAAGGTTTCGACACAATTTACCAAACTGTCCAAATTTAAATCCGGAATGACTGCCGACTTCTTTCTGCTAAAAATGAAAAACAAGACCAAGTGCTATTTCTATTTTGATCCATACATGCCTCAATTAGAAGTGTGTTCGAATGAATACCACATGTCGACATTCTGGAGTGAATACGGTGAATATTATCATCTGGTCAAAGAAATCCGTTAATCTTCTGGTCAATTTCGCATTCAGCTAAACAAGCAACCATCGATACATATTAGATACAACAATGAATTACATTAAGAACATCGAACCGGATCTTCAAAGCCTAATCGGCCAAACCATTCTTGGATGCACTGGACCAGATCTTAGTTCAGACTCAGAAAGAATGTATAGCTTCCATGATTTGAACTTGAGTATTTGTTTAACCGACAAGGAATTGAATTTTCGTTGTATTCCTACAAGTGAAAACTCTGGAAATGGTTTTCAAGATGGCTACGACGGCCTTGCCTATTATAATTATAAAACAAGTTTACAATCAAATTACTCAAATGACTCAAGGAATGTTCTTCCATTATTGATAACATCAAAAGTTTCGCGAATTGTAATCTTTGGGAGAGAATTACCTGAAGAGTTGCTTGATTTTGTTGAAGTATTGGACGGCAAAACGTGTGATTTTTTTAAGTTCCAAATGGAAAACGGGCAAAAGTTCTGGTTGTTTTTTCATCCATTTATGCCTCGAATTGTTGCGTCTACCAACGCAAATTACATTTCTGGCTTTTTGGAGGACTATGGCGAGCATTATCATCTGGTTAAAGAAATCTGTTAATCTGCTGGTCAATTAACCCCTCAGATTAACGATCAACCATCCTACATATTAGATACAATAATGAGCTCCACTAAAATACACGGACCCAACTGGAGAGTTTTGGCACATTGTCATTGGCGCCGCTGTTGGTGGAATTATCAATCTTGTAACCAACTGGGACAACATTGATGGTTTCGGAGAAGGATTGACAGCATTTGGTGTCGGAGCGGGAACAGGCGCTTTAACGGCTGTCAATCCAGCTTTAGGCGCGATGGTTGGTGGTGCGGCTTCCAGTGCCACTAATAACATTATTGCGCAAACAGGAAATGGTTCCGGCTTAGGTGACGTAAATTGGGGGCAAGTAGGAACTCAAGCGTTTGTGGGCGCTGCTGTTGGCGCTGCTACTTTTGGTGTAAGTAGTGCTGTAAGTTCAACAGGTATAACAAACAAAATCTTGGATGCTTCAGGAATAAATAATAACGTTGTTAGAAACATTGCAGGCTCAACAATAACTGGAACTATTTCAGGTGCCGGAGCTGGTTTGGTACAAGGTGTTGCGACTGGAGCTATAACCGGCGATTGGAGGATAGGTGAGAATTTATTGAAGGGAAGCTTGTATGGAGCTGCTGCTGGAGCAGTGTATGGAGGCTTAACAGAGTTAGGGTACCAAGCTCAGTTAAAATATGGTAAGAATAAAGTGTTGAATAGTTCTAATACTGAAGCCGTGGCGAAGGGAGGGAATAAAGCGATAGGAAAGTTGAAGACTATAGGAGGAGAGGTTAGTCAACCTATAGATGCAGGTGCGTTAGGGAATAGAAATGGAATTGGAGGAGTTGTGGTGGAAGTTTCCCGCAACGGGAATGTGAATGTGTATTATGATATTAATGCGCCAGGTTATCAGCCAATTAATAGTCACGTAAATTATCAAAATCCATACTTGTATGATCAGGTATTTAAGTCATTAACGTTAACTAGATTCAGATTCTTATGAGAAAAATGTTGTTTTCATTCCTATTGGTGATTGTCTGTTTGCTTTTAATATTCCTTCTTGGGATAAATAAAACTAAAGAGGATAGCGTTATTGAAACAAATGGAAAAGAGGCAATTGGAGAGGTTATTGACAAAGGCGTATCAAGAAGTAATATAGGAGAAGCATACACTGTAAAGTTCAAGTTTTTTACGTCAGATGGAGAGAAAGTGGTGGTTAGTGAATTGTACTATTATGTGGATGAGTATCATAAAGCAGTCGTTGGACAGGAGTACTTAGTGAAGTATTTAGAAAGGTCTCCGCAAAAATGTAGAATTTATTTAGATGAACTTTTGAGCGAAAGGAATGGTGGGCCTGTAGAAATCGCTATCCCCTAACGACTTTATTAAACTAGTTATAAGCATAGTAAGTTGAGGTTCGATATTAAATCAGTGCAGCTTTAAATATTACCACCCCGGGGCTATGTCCGAATGAATTTCCGAAGTAAAGGTTCGGATATCCGGACGGGGCTAAAAGGCCGCAGGAGGAGCCGGTGGTTTTGGAGCTGGTGCAATTAATGGCAAACACGGCTATTACGAAATTGGAATAAATAATCAGGGAATGATATTTCACCGCGCGTTTAAATAATATTAAAATAGTTATGGAACAAGTTGTTGAACTCAAATCACGTGATAGTGACAATAAGGTTACGTTATCAAATTTCAAGTTAAAATATGAAGACGCGCCTAGAATAATAGAACTTTTGATTATAGTCAAACATGAAATTTTTAGCGCCAAAGCAAATATTGAAATAGAAGAGTATGATATTTTAAGTTTAAAAAATCGGCTACAGGAGTTGTACAATGGAACAAATAAAATGATGGCATTTATGTTTAATCCTATTAGTTCGCAAATTGTTATGAATTTCGAGGCAGACGAATTTGGACACGTCCAGATTCAGCTACACCTTAGAAATCCAGAGTTAACGGATGAATTATCAATAGGATTAAAAATGGACCTCACTTTTTTACCTGAAATTATTTGTGATTTGGAAGCGGTAATTTCCAATAAAAACGAAGAGCCTTTGATGTAGCATGCAGATTTAAGAAAATTAAAACAAATGGAATCACTTTTTTCTATGGCATTGTTAAAGTTTCTTAATGGGGATCGCGTAAGTCAATATCCCAAGCAAACGCTGGAGCAGATTAAGTCGGACATCGAATCGATGCAGTTTTAAACATTACACCCCATTGCAATGGGGTTTTTAAAATCAAAACATAAAACAAACTCATGAGAAACCTAATGCTAGTGCTGTTTGCGCTTACTTCTACCATTGCTTCTTCGCAAGACGTAATATTCACCAAACAGGGCGATACAATCAATTGCAAACTCAAAAAAATTGAACCTGATAGTATGTTTTACGCCATTAAAGGGGAAAACACCATAAAAACGATAGTAAGTAGTGAAGTTCAATTTTATCGTTTAGACTACTACGCTATAATGAAACAGCAGGAAGATCAGGAGAAAAAGTGTTTCATGAAAAAGGTAAAAACGGATTATCCCGATGGTATTTACATGACCCTTGCCGAGCTTCAGGACAAAAAACCAAGCCGACCTTATAATCTTAGAATTGTTAAACGAACCGACGGAAATATTACATCATTTGGGGGAAACCGATTCAAGTTTGTCAGCCCAAATGCTAGCATTAGTAAGAGGGAGATTAAACGTAAAGTTTTTGCAATTGCCAAAAATGGTTATTTATACATCAACTGCCTTCCTCATAGGGCTCAGAAGTGGTACGCTAGGGTACATAAGGTAACCGATACTAGTTTAGTTTTTGAGGCGGTAATGACAAACAAAGAGTACGCGAAAAAGTCTTCGGGCTATATGCTTTTTGGTTTAGCTGGCGCAGCAGCAGCGGCGGCACACATCAAGCTTGCAAAATCACCAAGAATCTACGAGTTAATGTTGGAATCTGGCTCAGTGAAGAAACTGGAATCCAATATGTAAACTTGCTCTTCTGTTTGTATAGATTCCAGAAATAATAAGTAAACCCATGAAACATCTGATGCTAATGCTATTTGCACTTACCACAGGTATTGTCTCCGCTCAAGACGCAATATTCACATAAGAAGGTGATACGTTGGTAAGCATCCGGTGTAGTACGTGTAGTTGTTTAACTTTTTTTTACGGGTAGTAAT
>JAHDGY010000052.1 GCA_020631555.1 Flavobacteriales bacterium
AAAAGTCACACTAAACAGTTTCCAAAATCTCAATCTGAATTATTCAAAGGTCTCAAATTAACAAATCGCACTACCTTTGTGGTATATTATATTACAATGGCCATTTCAGAGGAATCAATCAAAAACGCGCTAAGCAGCATTATGGAACCTGATTTAAAGCAAGATCTAATCGCTTTAAATCTAGTCACTGATATTAGTTTTGATGCAGAACACGTGAAGTTTACCGTATCCGTGCAAAACCCTGCAATGCATGCAAAAAAACGCATGATAGAGGCCTGTGAATTTGCAATCCAAAGATCTTTTGGAAACAACATAATAGTTGAATGTAATGTCATCCCTTTGCCAAAAGAAGCTAAGAAAACCACACTTACCAATGTCAAAAATATTGTAGCTGTTGCCTCAGGCAAGGGCGGCGTGGGAAAATCTACGGTTACCGCTAACTTAGCAATTTCTCTTGCCAAGCAGGGATTTACAGTTGGCATCGTGGATGCAGATATTTATGGGCCATCCATGCCTACAATGTTTGATTGTGTTCATGCGCGTCCTCAAACTATAGAAGTTGAAGACAAACAATACATAAAACCTATTGAAAGTCACGGCATCAAAATCTTGTCCATTGGGTTTTTCTCTGAATTGAATCAAGCTGTTGTCTGGCGGGGACCAATGGCCAGTAAAGCGCTAAAACAAATGTTTTACGATAGCTACTGGGGTGAACTAGATTATTTGCTACTAGATCTTCCTCCGGGTACTGGAGACATTCAATTAACTCTAGTACAAAATGTGCCAATAACTGGTGTAGTAATCGTAACCACTCCTCAAATGGTGGCTCTCGCAGACGCTAGAAAAGGTGTCGAAATGTTTAGAACCAAGAACATTAATGTGCCTGTGCTGGGGATTGTTGAAAATATGGCTTGGTTCACACCGGAAGAATTACCCGATTCCAAATACTACATTTTTGGCAGAGACGGCGGTAAAAACCTGGCTGCAAGCGTAGAACTTGACCTAATTGGTCAGATTCCATTGATACAAAGTGTAAGAGAAGCTGGAGACGTAGGGCGACCTGCTGCTTTGCAAGAAAACTCTATAAACGCACAGATGTTTGACGAGCTAGGTCGTAACGTTGTTGAGAAGGTAAATTGGCGAAATAAGAACCTGGAAGCTACAAAACTGGTTGAAGTATCGTAAATTAGCCACGCAAATTGAAACGAAATGTCTAACAAGGATCCTGAAATTATTGCTAAAGTAGAGGGAGTTATTGAACAACTCCGTCCGTTCTTGCACAGTGATGGTGGCGACATGGAGTTAGTAGAAATTACGGATGATAATGTAATCCGGGTTAAACTTCTAGGCTCATGCCGAGAGTGTTCTATGAGCGAAATGACCATGCGAGCAGGAATTGAAGAACAGGTAAAATCTGTTCTACCGTTCATTAAAAGTGTAGAAGCTGTTTCGGCAGAAATAGTTTAACAACTACCTTCTAATTCTCTTTCTAAATCAATATCTTAAACTGGAATTTGGCACTATCTATTTCAGCATATGGGTATTACTCGATTCACAATCAAGAGACGCTTTCGAGCCCAAACTGCATTTCTGGAACATCACCTTCAACAACAAGTCTCCCCTCAGTAACAGCCTGAATCTCCTCGACCATGACTCCAGGAGCTCGTTCACACAATTTAAACCCGCCTTCAGGAAGAACATCCAACACGGCGAGATTTGTTACTATTTTTTTTACACACCCAACACCAGTTAACGGCAAGGTACACTCCTTTAATAATTTCGACTTTCCCTTTTTATTTGCGTGCATCATAGCAACGATAATATTGTCAGCAGATGCTACCAAATCCATCGCACCTCCCATTCCCTTCACCATCTTTCCGGGTATCTTCCAATTCGCAATATCACCTTTTTCAGAAACTTCCATTGCTCCTAAAACAGTCAATTGAACGTGTTTTCCACGAATCATTGCAAAACTCGTTGCGGAGTCAAAGTAAACAGCCCCTTCCATTGCAGTAATCGTTTGTTTACCTGCATTTATCAAATCTGCATCTTCCTCTCCTTCAAAAGGAAATGGCCCCATCCCAAGAATACCGTTTTCAGATTGAAATTCAACCTCAATGCCTTCTGGAATATAATTTGCAACCAAAGTAGGAATCCCAATCCCAAGATTTACATACCAACCATCTCTTAACTCTTGTGCAATCCTTTGCGCAATTCCATTCTTATCTAATGCCATGATTTGTTTAGTTTTTGGTTCTAACGGTTAATTGCTCTATTCGTTTTTCGTAGCCCTCACCCTGAAATATTCGCTGAACAAATATTCCAGCCGTGTGAATCGCGTTGGGATCAAGGTGCCCCGCCGGCACTAGCTCCTCGACTTCAGCAATAGTTATTTTACCTGCCATCGCCATCATAGGATTAAAATTTCTTGCCGTTGCCTTGAAAATAAGATTTCCATTAGTGTCTCCTTTCCAAGCTTTAACTATAGCAAAGTCCGGGTCAAATGCCTTCTCCAAAACATGCATTTTTCCGCTAAATTCTCTCGTCTCTTTACCTTCGGCAACCTCGGTCCCAAATCCTGCTGGTGTATAAAAAGCTGGAATACCAGCTCCCGTAGCCCTGCACCTTTCTGCCAATGTCCCCTGCGGGATTAACTCAACTTGCAATTCCCCACTAAGCATTTGACGTTCAAACTCATCGTTTTCTCCAACATAAGATGAGATCATTTTTTTTATCTGCTTCCCTTGCAACAAAAGTCCAAGACCAAAATCGTCAACACCTGCGTTGTTAGAAATACAAGTAATGTCCTTTACGCCAAGCTTAACCAGCTCAGCAATACTGCTTTCGGGAATTCCACACAGTCCAAAGCCACCCACCATAAGTGTCATTCCATCCTGAATGCCTTTACATGCCTCAGCGGCATTAGCTACAACTTTATTCATTTACAATTAATTTGCAGACCTACAGGTCATCAAAATTTTCAAAATCATCCGAACCATCCATGTCGCTATCATCCAGCAAATTTCGCTGATCACAATCTAAGTTTACAGCTCTTCCCAGAGGTGGTTCGAAATCCTCTTGAGAAATAGTTATCGTAGAATCCTCAATTACCTTATGCATATAGTAACCCCAGATAGGCAATGCTGTGTTCGTACCCATTCCTAATTGCAAGGTCCTGAAGCGAACGGCTCGATCTTCAGCTCCAACCCAAACTCCCGTAACCAAATCTGGAGTAGCCCCCATAAACCAGCCATCCGACTGATTTTGGGTCGTTCCCGTTTTACCGGCAATCGGCATCTTAAGACCTGCGTAAGGCCTTTGTTTAGTCTGCGCCCCTCGAATTCTAATCGCTGTACCCCCAAGCAATGGACGATTTGTTTTCTTGTTCTTGGTCGTTGGGTGGTAAACCCCATTGGTAACTCCCTCCATCAATTTCAAAACGTCGTAGGCAGTGTTCTCATCCAAAGCTTCCGTAGCCTCGGGAACTGCCTCAAAAACAATATTACCGTTCTTATCCACAATTCTGGTAAAATAAATTGGCTTGATATATATCCCTTTATTCGCATACGCAGAAATAGCTCCAACCATTTCGTACAGGCTTAAGTCAAATACACCCAGCGCCATTGCCGGAACTGCGTCAATTCGACTAGTATCAATACCCAAATCCTTGATCAAATCTATAACCGTAGCTGGACCCGTTTCCTTCATTATTTTAGCCGTAATGTTGTTCATTGATGCTGCCAAAGCAAAACTTATTGGGGTCATCTCCCCATCGTACGGAATTCCTGCGTTGGTGGGACACCAGTCTCGGTTTAGTAACTCGTTGAATTTATATTCTATACAATACTCAATATTTGGAAATTGATCGCAAGCATTGATGATTCCATCACGCAAAGCGGCCGCGTATACAAATGGCTTAAAAGTAGAACCAACCTGCCTCCTGGTATTTACATGATCCAACTTAAAGTATTTGAAGTTTGTTCCGCCAACCCAGGCTTTTACATAGCCAGTTTTTGGATCCATCGAAAACAGACCACTTCTTAAATAACCTTTGTAGTAAATAATAGAATCGCGAGGAGACATTGTTGTATCAATTTCGCCATCCCAAGAAAAAATGCGCATTTGGACCGGTGTCCTAAATATTTTTTCAATTTCTTTCCTTTTCACCTTTCTCTGCATAAGCCGCTTATACCGATCTGTTCGCTTTACAGCCGACCAAATTATCGACTCAATTTGTTGTTTGTTTAAATCGTTGCTGAAAGGTGGGTTTTTCCAAAACTTATTGTTCTTGTCAAATGCGTTTTGTAGGTATCCTGCCAAATGTCGCTTTACCGCGTACTCACCGTACTCCTGCATTCTAGAATCTAATGTTGTATAGATGGTCAATCCGTCACTGTATATGTTATATGGAAGACCAGTCTCAGGATTAAGGTATTGGTAAGAATCGTCAGAATTTTTAGACTTCAATAATGACGACACCGACCGGCGAAGAGTTTCTCTAAAATGCGGTGCAACTCCAATGTTGTGATCCACCTTTGAATACCGAAGTCCAAGTGGCATTTCTACCAACGAATCGTACTTCGGTTGAGTAAGATAACCTGCCTTTTTCATTTGTGACAACACAACACTTCGTCTGTGCTTCACCTTTTCTTCTCTTCTTAATGGGTTAAACAGCGAAGGATTTTTTGCCATTCCAACAAGCATGGCGGCTTGTTGAACCTGAAGCGTATCAGGAGTTGCACTAAAATAAACCTGAGCCGCCGAGTTGATTCCCACTGCCAGGTTCAAGAAATCAAACTTGTTCAAATACATGGTAAGAATTTCTTGTTTAGTGTATCGTTTTTCCAATTCGGCAGCCAAAATCCATTCTTTGAACTTTCGCTTTACCAACTCCCAAGTCGACATTTTTTTTCGTGGGAACATCATCTTGGCCAACTGCTGCGTGATTGTACTTCCTCCACCCTGACTCGAAGCCCCCGTCAACACTCCTTTGGCAACACGTGCCAACGCCCGACCATCAATTCCTGAGTGTTCGTAAAAACGAATATCTTCTGTAGCAATCAATGCATTAACCAAATTATCCGACAAGTCGTGGTACTTGGCATGGGTTCGATTTTCGTTGAAGTACTTACCCAATTCTACACCATCCGAAGTATACACGGTAGTGGCTAGGTTACTTTTCGGGTTTTCTAATTCCGTAAAGTCGGGCAAATTTTCGTTAGCTGAAGAAAGCATGAAATACAATACAGCAAACGGGCCTAGAACTATAGCCCAGAGCAAAAGTATCAGCAGAACATTAGTCCTTGTAGTAAAGTTTCGTGGACCATTAGAAGTACTCTTAGCGGAATCAATATGACTTTGCGTTTCCTCCATTTATTGGACAGGGTTTAAAAGTAAAAAATTTGAAGGTTAAATAGGAAGTATAATTACAGACTTGGGATGAGATTTCCGGTCGCAAAACAATACACATGCTCCAGGAACAGTACTCTTAATTCCAGTCCATAATTTCATCTTCACAATCAAATTCCATACGGTCCATGTTTTGCGCCGAAACAAAATGTCCACGATCAATTTTGATCCGAGAATCCTTGTATACTCGATTCATGTAATACCCCCAAATGGGAAGCGCCATATGCGCCCCTTGGCCCAGCCATCCAGAATTAAATCGGATAATAGGCTCCTCTCCTCCAACCCAAACTCCTGTAACCAAATCTGGAGTTATACCAATAAACCAACCATCTGCACTATTTTGCGTCGTACCTGTTTTGCCAGCCATGGGATACTTAAAGCTATAGTCATAACCACCGCTGAGGCGCCGGGCGGTCCCACCTTTTTTCTTGTCGGCAGGTCGTTCTGTTCCCTTTGTTTTTGACAACATTCGTAAAACGTCAAATGCAGCCTTTTTATCCATTACTTCTTTAATGTCAAGTTCGGGCTCATACAGTACCCGTCCATGCCTATCTTCAACACGAACAATGACTTTTGGTTTAACGTAAAATCCTTCATTTAAAAATATTCCGTACGCACTAGTGAGGTCATAAACAGACAAATCACAAATACCTAAACCTAAAGACGGCACCGGTACAAACGTATTATTAAGCAGCCCCATATCCTCAAATAATTGAATTACCTGTTGATTTTGACCACCTGACTCCTTGACCACCTTGGCGGTAATATTATTCCAAGAAGAAGCTAGTGCAAAGTAGCACGGGGTTTCAACTCCATCAAATTCAACGCCCGCATTTCGCGGACACCAACTTTTAGTACCCTCGCCAGAAATGTAATCAATACAACATTCACTATTTGGAAATGAAGTACAAGGGGTAATTATTCCATTTTCAATTGCAGTCCCAAAAACGAAAGGCTTAATTGTCGAACCAATCTGACGTCGTGTTTTTTTCACACCGTCAAATTTTAAATACTTGTAATTGGGCCCTCCAACCCACGCCTTTACAAAGCCAGTGGATGGATCCAAAGAGACCATCCCAACCCTTAGAATTTGTTTGTAATACCTAATTGAATCTAATGGAGACATTTTAACCTCCTTTTCATATCGTTTAGCTTTCCAATCAAAAATCTTCATCTTCACAGGCTTTTTAAAAACATCCAAAATCTCCTTCTCGGATTTGCCCAGCTTTTTCAACGACTTGTACCGATCCGAATTCTGCATTGCTTTTCGGATACTATTGGCCTCTTCAGTAGCATTCACCCCCCTTCCGAATGGGAATCTAGCATTTGATTTTATGTCCTTTTCAAATGCCGATTGTAAGGATCCACCTATATATTTCGCCACTGCCCACTCCGCATAACGCTGCATACGACTATCCACCGTGGTGTAAATTTTTAATCCATCACGGTACAAATCATAGTCATTGCCTTCCGGGGTAACGATGTTATTTCTTTTAAAAACCCTTTTGATTTCTCCTCGTACAAAATCCCTGAAATATGGTGCCAATCCCGTATTTGAGGTTTCCGGATGAAAATCTAACTTCATAGGAAGCACTCTGACAGAATCATAAATTTGATCCGAAATAAATCCGTTCCGCCGCATTTGATTTAGTACCACTTCTCGTCGCTTCTTACACCGCTCTGGGTGTGTAATGGGGTTATAATAAACAGGGTTTTTGAACATCCCGACAAACATTGCACACTCCTGAAGATTGAGTTTGTGCACCCGTTTGTTTAAATAGACCCTGGCGGCTGAGTTTATTCCACAGCCGGTCTGAATAAAATCAAATTCATTGAAATACATCGCAATGATTTCCTCTTTGGTGTACCTTTTTTCCAACCTTCCAGCAATAATCCATTCTGCTGCCTTTTGTCTAATTCTCTTCCAACTATTCGATGGTCTCTCATGAAACATCATTTTGGCAAGTTGCTGAGTGATGGTACTGCCTCCTCCTGCATTTTTACCAATTAACCTGCTAAACACAGCGCGACCTATTGCTGTAGCATCAACACCTGAGTGATTGTAATACCTTTCGTCCTCCGTCGCTATGAGCGCATTTACCAAATTTTCTGGCAACTCCTGATATTTCAGATTGGATCGGTTCTTCACATAATAAGAACCTAAAACCTTTGCATCAGACGAGTAAAGTACTGTGGCCTCCGTACTTCTTGGATTTTCTAAATAGGCTAAAGAAGGCAAACTAGATTCTGGAACCAATAGCATCAGTCCTCCTAGTGCTAAAAATGGCAAAAAAACGATGAGCCACGTTGCTAAATGCAGCCTTCTTTTGAAGGTTTTAGACAAAGTCTTTTTACCTTTTTTTGGTTTCTTTGAATTAGTCCCTTTCTTGGATTTAGGTTTTCTTTTTGTCATTGTCCATTCCCCAATTGAGTAATGTTAGATGAAACTTCTTCTGTTGCACTTCCTTATTTTCCGCTGAAACGAGTCTTTTCTAACTTAATTCCAACATCGTAAATCCCGTCCAGTACTTCTGTTCGCATGGCATGCCTAATCACAAAATTGTATTTTCCGCTCATTGGGAAACGGCGGTTGACTTTAAACAGATAAGATGCATCCATTATTGTTCCTGCGGCGGAATTGACAAACTCCGAACCTACGGGCTTTCCTCTTCGGTCGAACAAAATACACTCTACCGTGTCTACTGCACTTCTACCATCTGGAAATTCAGTAATCACAAATGTGTACAAATTGCTCCATTCATAGCCCTTACTATACCTTAGATTGAAGTAGAAATCATAGCCAGTCAACGAATCATTAGCTTCAAAGGTCATTGAATATGTAGAATCCGAATACCATCGATCCCCATCAACAAGCTTGTATTCTTCAAACACAATTTCCCTATTAATACTTGCCGAACAGCCAATCAAAACCACAAGAAAGGGAATAAAACTTCTCATTCCGAAGCTTTAGACTGATTATTAGAACCTTGTCTTCTGCTAGACCTAGTCTTTTTTCCGCCACCCTTAGCTTTACCTTGCGAGCCACCTTTAGCAGCTCCTTCTGGCTTTGCCTTTCTAGCATTTTTATTTCCACCAGAAGATTTAGCTCCTCCACCTTTAGGTGCTTGCTTTTTATTGGATTTCCCTTGCACCTGTTGCTTTTTACCGTTGGTCTTTTGCACAGGACGACGTTTTCCTCGAGTAGGTCTACGTCTTTTCTTAAAGGCCTTATCAAATCTCCCTAAATCATCCTGATCGTCAACGTTATCATAATCTGGCTCTTCTACAATCTCTTCTTCAACCTGAAAATCCTTCAAACTTTTGGGACGGTCGCCATTTTCATTCATCTTGATGATTTCCCAAATTCTGTCCAGCTCCAAACCTACAATTGGACCTGGAAATTCCTCATCCTTCATTTTCGATTGAAACCACATCATTTGGCGAAAAACGTCGGTTTTGATGTGATAAGCGTAGCCTCCTTTGAGCTGCAACTTGACGTCTTGTTTTGGGAATTTCTTAAATGCCTCTAAATATGAATCCAGTTCGTAGTTAAGACAGCACTTCAACTTACCGCACTGGCCAGCAAGCTTCTGAGGATTCAATGAAAGCTGCTGATAACGTGCAGAACCAGTACTTACTGAACGAAAATCCGTCAACCATGTTGAACAGCAAAGCTCTCTACCACAAGACCCAACCCCACCAAGCCTTCCGGATTCTTGTCTAGCCCCTATCTGACGCATTTCGACACGAATTTTAAACGCATCGGCCATTACCTTAATTAACTGCCGAAAATCTACTCGACCATCAGCAGTATAATAAAACGTGGCCTTTGTTCGGTCCCCTTGATATTCCACATCACTGATCTTCATTTCAAGACCAAGATCAATAGCCATGGTTCTAGCACGGTGCATGGTTTCAAATTCTAAACCACGAGCCGCAATCCACTTATCAATATCTGCCGGCGTAGCCTTTCTGTAAATCTTTTTTAAGTCTCTTGTTGGCCCCTTGATTTTGCGCTTCTGCATTTGAATTTTAACCAGCTCCCCGGTTAATGAAACAATCCCAACGTCGTGACCAGGGCTAACCTCAACAACGACATTGTCTCCAACATTTACAGGCAAATTATCCTGATTTCGATAATATCCCTTTCTTCCGTTTTTAAATCGAACTTCCACTCCCTCGAAAAGGCGCACACCTTGCGGTTGCTCCATGTTGGCTAGCCAATCAAAAACCTCCAATTTATTACATCCTTGAGTCGAGCAGTTGCCATTGTTTTTACAACCTTTAGCAAGCGACCCATTGGAATTATTTGCACACGTGGCACAACTCATATCAACTCCTTAAATTGATTTGTGAGAACACCTCACTTTCACAAATAAAACGGAATATCTTTCGGGGAATTTACCCCGAGAACAGAATTTTATCAACCTCAACGGGTTAACCTTTTTATATTTATAAAGTTATAATCTATTCTTAATCAAAATTCTCTCTCACAACACCTTCGCAAAGGTTCCGATTCACTTGCTCTTAGCGGGTAAAGATAAAAATAAATGGGTTAGATTTGGGACAGCTCAAAGCCTCCCTCAACACGCCCTAATCTGCTAATTTGTAACAAATAAAAACGAAATACACTGGACTCCGCCCGCCTAACGAACTAAACTATTGCCGTACTTTTTATTAAATCACTCGCTTTCCATTTCGGTCAAAAACCGAACACCCTGCATCTATTGGTCTATTCTTCCTTCGTTTATACCATCGAACGATAAAAAAGATAGCCGCACCAATCAAAATTAAGGGGAGCAACTTAAAAAACACCCAAACCCCAATTAGAATTACTGCAGCAACAAAAACTGTTATTACCGTTGCTGTTGACATTAAATTAAATCCCATGTTGTTTTCTCTTTGAATCAAAAAAACCAGACGAGTGATCGTCTGGTTTTTATTATTTATCCATTCCTAATTTAGCCTTCAACTTAGCCAATTCATCCGAGGCAGCTGCAGACGAGACACCCTCTAAAGCTTTGTCGATATCCTCGTCAATACTTTTGTTTTCATTAGCTATTTCGCCGTACGATTCTGCCAAAGCTTCTTCCTCAGCAACTTTATCCTTCATTCGCTCCAGCATAGAAATCGTGCTGCTCGAATCGATATCTGCCATTTGTTTGTTGATACTTTTCGTTGCTTTTGCTACTTTCTGTCTAGCTTTCAAGGTCTTTAGTTCATTCTCAAACTTTGCGATGTTCGATTTCAAAACCTTTACCTTCTTTTCTAGGTCAGCAACCGATTTTTCAAACTGATCTTGATTTTTCTTAGCTGTTGCAGCAGTCTGCAAATTCTCTTCCTTTCGCGTCAATGCCTCTGCAGCCAAACGCTCTGCTTCTATCATCTCCATTTCACCGGTCTGCGCTTTCTTCAACAACAACATAGCTTTGTTTTCCCAGTTCTGAGCTGCGCTTTTAGCATTCTCCACATCATTCTTTGCACGAATTCCCATGGCCTTTACTTCAGCTAAAGATTTCAACGCTACATCCAAATCCTTTTTCAAATCTCGAATACCTTGCTCGGTCATTTTAATAGGGTTCTCCAATTTATCCATAACAGCATGCGCCTCAGCCTGCCCTGCTTTAAATAATCTCTTAAAAAAGTTCATCTTAATTCTTAATTATGTGAATACTCTATTATCTCATTTGAAAATTCGCTCAATAAAAGACTCAGCGAATTGATAGATCCCTCCAGTTCATTTAAGTCAAGATTTTCAATTTGGAGGGTATCTCTGAAAATCACCTTTTTACCTGTATTATCCAGAACAAAAGCACCGTGAACGATATCTCTGTTCTTTTGCAATAAATTCTTGTAAGTTTCCATCGAATCATTCGGCATATCGAATAGATATTGTTCCATGATTACAATTGGATCTGCACAACCAATAACCAAGTTTTTGATGCCTTGGGTTTCGCATTCAACTAGAAAAACACCATCCTCACGATCTTCATGAGCAATCGTATAATCTAACTCCATTAAGTAGTCCTTAATTTTATCAAAATGGTTTTCCATATTTATCTGTTTTGGAATTTTGGTTTCATTCGGTTTTCTCTATCAAATATATTCATCATTTATTGGTTATTCAGAATTGAATTTTAGCTCTATTTTTTAATTCCCATTCCTAAAATTGGAATTTGACAATACAAGTGTACTAATATTTTTAGTATTATGTTTCAAAAAGCGAGTTTTTTTTGCAATTCCACTTCGTACACTAAGATCAAACCATTGATTTCAAAGTATCTGCAGCCAACACCCCAGAATCACAAGCTTCATAAAAAACAGGCAATCTCCCCGTATCAACTCCAGCAAAAGCCACACAACTGTGCACAGGAACCGAATCAAATCGCAACAAATACCCGGGCTTAGGAACAGGCATTGCATGCCCCATAATTTTGACAAAAACCTTCTCCACTACCGACTCCAAATCCTGCTTCAAATACTCACTCAGGTATTCAATCGTCTTATAAACTAAAGAACCTGGAGCTTTTTCAACTTCAATCAAACCTTCCCTAAAATCAGAAGGAAAGCAAAAATAGGCTGTCAGCACTTCGTGCGTTACTTCGCCGGAAGATAACACAGAAGAATTAGCAAAACCCAAGAATGATCGGTCAGTACGAATCATATCATTTTGCCAAATTTCAGACTTAATCGCTCCTCGTTTTACCACGAAATTGATTACCACCCAAGGAACATAAACATTATCCTGAAATAACGAATACGACTCAGGCATCACGTACTTTAAGACATGTTTCTGACCCGCATAAACAACATTTTTAGCACGCACAGCGTAAATACTATTTGTTTTAGCATCAACTACAGATAACAACGAATGGTCTTTTTTTGACTCAATTCGACTCACAACCGAACTAGTCCTAATATTCCCGTAAGGAATTTTACTCATCATTCGCTGAATGAAATAGTAATTCCCCTCCACTGGCGCAATCAACTCCACATCTTTCTCAAGATACGGACGACATGAATAGTAGTGAATTCCAGCTAAGGCACTAACCTCATCACAGCCACCACCCCAATCATCCAACATCTGATAACCAACCCTACGAACGAATTCTTGAGAATAACCTTTAGACTGAAGCAAGTCAGCAAAGTTTAAATAATTTAAAGCCCTATACTCCTCCCCAACCAACCTAGTAGGCATTGGCATAGAATACTCCGACATCCAACTTTCAAACCTATCCACTTCTTGACCACCCCCCAAAACATCACCTCTTAATTCTCCAGCTTGCCAACATCGCTCTAAAATTTCCGACGGTATTACATGGTTCTTATCTACAAACTCGTACAACTTCGATGATTTATTCCAATCAACAAGATTGAGCTCGCGCAGTACATTCAAAACCTCTTGTCCGTACGTTTGCGGATAAGCTAGATCATAATGCGCACCCTGACTGAACCGAACATCCTTATATTCCTGACAACTTGAAGACCCTCCCAATACTGGCCCAGCTTCAAACAACATCACATTTTCGTTTCTAAGCTTATATGCCGCCGAAACTCCAGCAACTCCCCCGCCTACAATTGCATAATCAACATCCAACAAACCCTTATGCGGAAATTGTTGACTTGAGAAAATCAAATGACCAATCGCTCGATTAGAATCAACTTGAATTGGAAATTTCCTCTTCCTACCTCTCGGCCGAGTAATACCGAGTAGTAATGGTATTAAGGCAGCAGAAGAAACCCTAATAAAATTTCTACGGCTAATTGGCATTTGAATTGAACATATGTTTTAAATGTGAATTACGATGGTTTCCTTTCCAGATAATTCCATCTATGTAATAATGCAGCAATTGCGGAAGAGCCAACAACCCAAGAGCCAACGCCGCAGGAAATCTACCGGTAGCAACCTCATATCCATAAGGCAAAACAGCCTCAAAAAAACCAACACGATCTCTATAC
Organism: Flavobacteriales bacterium; assembly: GCA_020631555.1. Taxonomy (GTDB): domain Bacteria; phylum Bacteroidota; class Bacteroidia; order Flavobacteriales_D; family Parvicellaceae; genus JAHDGY01. Next base: position 13,369 of record JAHDGY010000052.1, read on the forward strand.
ACCAGCATATCCCAGCAATACTCTTCAATAAAAGCAAGAAGCAACGCAATGCCAACCAACATCGTCAGCCATTTTACATTCCAAAACCTAGCAATACTTCCCTTAATTGAAAACCGCTGCTTTTGAAGCCCATACCAATAAATCAAAAAGTAATATGGTACACCATGAGCAACAATATTTGTAACTGAAAAAATTAGATCAGAATTGAAATAAATAATGCCAAAAAACCAGTTCCCTGCAGTTGTAAGCACCCATAAAATCTTTCCCCAAGAAATATTATCAGCATACTTAATACCAATCCAGAGTTCTTGAGCAACCCATGCGGCAATCAGCATCCAATAAACAATGTTGCATGTACTCATTACCCACGACACAGAAGCCAGACCTTCGCCAAAGGAAAGGAAATCACCTTCAACAAACCAATGGATCTGCTTATCAGCTTGAAAATGCCAATTGATAACAGGATAAACAGTCGCCAAATTCACTATCCGTTTGTCACTAAGAATTCTTGTTCTTGTTGACTCACCTCTTGAATATAGTTTGGTAAAACCATATTGTTGCTTTACAAAATGAAAGACAGCAAAATATGCCATACACCTCCAAAACCAATCTATGGACCAATATGCTACTGCAAAAATCAAAAGGAAAATAACAATTGGAGCAACAGTAAATGCTGTTCGATGAGCAGCAAACTCATCTGCCCGAGCGTAACTACGAAATATTGTGGTCCAAACGTGCCCAACATCAATACCCAACACTACCATAACCCAGACCCATAATGGAATATCAACATGAAGCACACCTTGCGGAAGCTGAAGCAAAATAACCCAACAAAAAACCACTGGAGCAATTAGAAATCCCAAATCCATCCCCATCGAAAACAACCAAGGATGCTGAACTGATCTTTTACCAAAACTCATTTTAAACCTCTACTGATTCGCATTTACTACCAGACTTTTAATAACTTAAGACCCCCCAGGACAATCAAAAATAATAGGACCAATTACCATCCTGATAATACTTATAAATAACTGGATTATGGATTGAATTTACTTCAAGCTTCGCCGTATCTACCTCAACCAAATCCTGCCCAAAACATGTCATTCCCACCAGTAAATCAGAAGTTAACCCTCTTAACTCTCCAATAGAAGCCAACGGAATATTATGGATGTTGCTCTTCATCTGATACGAAGTCAGCAATTTTGAACCAATTACCCACCCCCATTCGCCGAAAGTGTAAACATGATCGTGGATTGCCAAAGTGTTAAACTTAGCCGCTTGCATGGTTTTCTCAATACTTCTAAATGCCTTTGTGGTGTAATATGGACTCGTGGCCTGAGTAACAAACACACCCCTGGCCTTTAACTGGCGATAACACAATTGGTAAAACTCCCAAGAATACAAGCGATTCAACTCAATAGATTTGGGGTCAGGAAAATCAGCAATGATTAAATCATAATAATTCCCGCTATTTTCAAGATAATTAAATGCATCCCCAACAACAACATCTACCTTTTTCGAATGATAGGCATCTTTGTTCATTCTCCTGAAGATTGGGTGCTCAGCACCAACTTTAACCATAACAGAATCCAAATCCACCAAAGTGACAACGCGTACCCGATCGTATTTCAGTAATTCTCTAATTCCACAACCATCTCCAGCCCCAAGAATCAAAACGTCTATTGGACCTTTCGTCAAACCAACAGCGGGATGCACCAATGCCTCATGATATTTCCACTCATCAAATGTACATAGCTGCTTCCCCTGATTTAAATACAACCAGTAATCATCGTTTCTCTGAGTTACGGTTATTTGCTGATAAGGAGTCTGTTTACTAAATATTATTTTCTCGCTATAACGACTCTGATTACCAAATATCACTATGGGATTTGCAAAAGTGATTCCTACAACGAAAAGCACAGGCAATATCGCCCCAATCAATTTTAACCGACTACCTAGTTTGCCACTCAAAACCGACCCGAATTTGAACAAGACAATTATTGCGACCAACAAATTTATTCCTCCCACAACAAACGGGGTATACGTCAATCCCAGAAATCGAATACCAATAAATGCGAAAAACAATCCACCAACCAAACTCCCGAAATAATCATTTTCCATGATGCTCGAGATATTGGTTCGTAACTGTTCGTACTCTCCATTAATTCTCGTGACTAATGGAATTTCCATCCCTATCAACAATCCAATCACTATTGACTCACCATAAATTATCAAATCGATATAAGACGAATATGGCATTACCAGATAAATTAACAATGCTGAAAAGGAGGTTAGGAAAGACAAAATAAACTCCACCGCGACATACGCTTCAACTAATCTACTTTTGATTAGTTTGCTAACACGACTGCCAAGCCCCATAGCAAAAAGCATTAACGACAAGATGATGGTCCACTGAAAAACGGAATCCCCTAGGAAATATGTTGCCATGGTAGCTAAAACATATTCCGCCACAATACCTGAAAGCCCTGTTGCAAATAAAGAAACTTTCAGAACCCTTGAATACGAGAAGAATGTCCCGCCTTTGCTCTGAATTTGGTTTGTCACCCTAGCTAACCATTAAAAATTCCAACACCAAACAAAAAATAATGCTCCGGCGATGTAAGCGAACGCTTCAATCAACCCAACACCGGCATTAGGAACATCCTGATTGATCAACTCGTCGGTAAGTTTAGCCTTTGGAAGGAAAATCTTGTCCACTATCAAACGAATCATCGGCAGCATCAGCAACCCGGCAAGCATATCCATCCCAATATAATTTAGCGACTCTAACCACGAAGAGTGTTCTATTTGAATACCAGAGTTAATTAAAATTGCAATTGCAATCTGAGCACCAGCAGCCCCGAAAGCAACCGCTAAATTCCCCTCTTTAACTTGTTCTTGAACCTTAAAAGGTGTGATTAAATCATAATACTTCGTAGAAATAAACACCAAGACTAACGCAATCGCCAAGAAACCAAACCCCTCTAGCGGCTTATTAACATCCACCAGTAGAACACCATACATTAAAATTCCTGTGTTTATATAGTTTGCACCTTTTACGACTCCAGCAGCCAGATTCTGCCGCTCAAGAATTTCTAATTTAAAGTCAACCTTCGCTGAAACTATTCCATCCAGAATCTTTCCGGATAAATTCAGCACAACCAGACTAACCAAACCATAAATCATAGTGAGGAGAAGTTCTCGCGAGAACTCTTCCCCTCCCTCGCTGTGCATAACCCCTCCCACAGCCAATAAAACCCCAATAAAATAGCCAACATAACTAACAATGAACGCCACATTGTCTTTGTCCGTAATCTCAACATTAGCGTTTAATCCAGAATTAAAAAACTTGTAAACAAGTTTCCCAATTAAGAATAGTACTAGACAGGCCAGTAAAAATATAAGGGAGTGCGTAATGGTCTCAATGTCGTAATGCATAGTTTATCTATTATTTGCCCCAACCGCCACCACCTCTGGAGCGAAAGAACCCATGGGAAGTAGATGCTCCCGTTTTTTTAAATTCTCGTTTAGAAAGTCTTCTGCTAAAAAATAGTGGTCTGGCCAGAAAAAAGTAAAACCCATTTGTGCCATAAGTAGTCCGACCATCAGTAGTCGTAGGACCGTAATATGGGCGATTATACTGATAACTTTGAAGATACTTATCGTAATCAGCCTTTGTAATAACCAACGAATCAATTCCAAGCATTGGCCTCAGCTTGTTATATTCTTCTTTAAACTGCCAAACCCGGCCATTATTTCCAACAGCCCATTGACCGTACTTCTCATTGCCAACCAAATGACCAAATCCGGGCGGAGCAACCATCCTACTTTCTCGGCCAACTTCATTAACGGAAAGCACTTCCATCCCTAAATCCTTTTGATGCAACTTAAAAAAAGCATCAGAAACATTAACCCATGACGTCTCTGCTCTTTTAAAAGAACTACCCTCTGGAACCAAAACAGCATACTTATGCTTGTACTGATACCCATCCAAATCCATATCATGAAGCAGAACGGTAAAAGGTTTCACACCGTTTAGTTCTCTTTTTATTTCTTTCACCGGATCTCTCTCAATTCGCTGGCCACCGCACCCGACTAGGACAATGACAGCAAGACAAAGCAATCCGATATTTTTAACTGCAAGCTTCGACATCAATTCTTCATTTATCGTGGCAATATGTTAGATATTTCATGCTCCTCTATGTGCTCACCAACAAAAGCTTCTGCAGACAAATCACCATAGCTGTTTATGGAAATTAAATCTTGCTTATTTACCCCTTCATACATCCAGGTTCTCATTTCATACTCTTCGGAACTACTCTTAACATCTGCAACTCCCCCATCAACAAGAATAAACTCCTTACCATCAAAAGTTATCCGATCTGGCAAATCTGCTCCGGACCGAATATACCGTCTAAATTCGGAATTTATGGCGTCCAAATTTGCATCCTCGTACATTGAATAGCAATTGGCCGAAGGAACAAAATTTAAATACCTCGTTTTCTTACCCGATCGAATCGCAAACTCCTTGTCTACAGATCCATTTTTCCAGTTGTAGGTAACAACATCCTGAACTTCCCAACTTTCCAAATCGTAATCCAGCAAGTATTTTATTTTCAAATCACTAACCGAATACTCCGTTTTAAATTCCTCTTTATCCTTTTTCTTTCCAGAAAAGAACTCCTGAATTTTCTTAAACATAAATCTTCTGATTTCAAATTAGCCGCAATCAACAAATAAAGGCAGCTAACTGCTAAAATAATTATTTAAGCCTTTACCTAATTCGGAACAACCATTTTTTTTAGTTTTATGCTATAATTTTTAGCAAATGTCTTGTATTGGAAAGAACATAAAAAAGATCCGATCGGTAAAAAAACTTAATCAGACTGAATTTGCCGCATTATTTGAACTCAGCCGTGCAAACATTGGATCCTACGAAGAAGAACGAGCTGAACCCAAGATCGATACAATAATTAAGATTGCTAAACATTTCAAAATATCTGTTGACAGCTTGATTCAAAAAGAACTTACCGTTAACGAAATTTACAACTTTGATTTATTTAAGAATCAAAACATTCACGACGGCAAGAACTTAAAGCAAGTTAAGATCCCTTTCGTTGATGAGAATCTAATCAAACTATATCCCATCCAAAATTCGACACCATCTTTTGTAGAAAAACAATCCTTGATTACCCTACCAACCTCCTTTGCCAAACCAGGTTCTAAAGCATTCTTCCAAAATGGAAATAACATGCGCGATAATGGAAAAGGATTTTCCCACGGAGACATACTTATCTGCGAACAAGCTGAACACGATAAATTAAGAATTGGCAGCCCAACAGTTATTGTTACCAAACGAAAAGTTGTAACTGGAACCCTTTATCGAATTGACAAAGAAGGACTTTCGCTATCCTTCTCCAACCCCAATTTTCAACCCGCGGAAATACCGCTAAAGGAGCTTTCGGAAAGTTGGATTGTATATCTAAACATGTCACCAGAAGTAGCCTGCCCTCAACACAACCTACAGCTACTCACTATGCAAGGCAGATTGGAGGATCTGGAAAAACGTCTTCGTAATATTTAGTTTTTGCCCATACACATTAAAGCACACACCGTTAACAAACCTTAAACGCTTGATTAACAAATACTAAATAAGCTTCAAAAACCTAATTTCGTATCAATATTCAACTCATTAGTATACTAAGCATAGTTATTCCACATCTAATTAGTAACATTGCAGATGGCCGCTAATTAAGCCGAACAGAAGAAAATTATGAAGAAAAACAGAAGAAAATTATGAAGAAAATTACGACCACACTACTATGCGCTTCATTTCTAGCCGCCAATGCTCAATCGCCGACAGATTTGACAAAAAACGTTGGTAAAACCGCTAATGACTGGATAAATGTTACAGACAATGCAGGAATTGAAAAAACATTTAACGAAGCACGTCGATTTGAGGAAAACAATCTGGGACTAACACCAAATTCGATTAAAAATTTATCGTTACCTGCTAATTGGAAGAACCTTTCTGACGATGACCGTGCCCTTTATCTTCTAAATGATGAAAGAACATGTCGAAAGGGAATTGATTATGGAAGTGGTCCTGTTAAAGGCCTACCATACCAAGGATTAGAAAGCAAAGTGGATAAGGTAGCGCAAAATCATGCCGCCGATTTGGTTTCTATTAACAAATTTCAGCACGATGGCAGCGACAAATCTAGTCCTTATGATAGAATCAAAAAAGCAATTGGAGAGGATTGTAGAGACTTTAACTCTTACGCTGAGAACCTTTCTTTATCAAGCTATATAGGCAGCCCTCACATGCTTGTTGAACAGGCTGTATACGGCTGGATATACGAGGATGCTATATCTAAATGGGGACACAGACGCGCTTGTCTAATGCAAGACAAAGACCCCTATCCGAACACCACCGGTTTTGTTAACAATTACGGAGACGCAAATAGCGAAGGATTTTTAGGGATTGGAGTTATTTATTCTGCCTCGTACAACCCTTCTAATTGGAATAATGTTGATGGCTGCGGACTTGTAGTAATGAATTTCTTTGACCCGTCTGGAAAAGCTGGGTGTGATTATGGTGAATCTACAGCGGATATTGCTTCCAACGAAAAAGATAACTTTGTTCAACTATATCCAAATCCGGTTTCAGACGTGCTGAACATGGAATTTTCAGATCTCGCTCCTTCAATTAACATTTATGACAATATGGGACAACTAGTTCTGCAACATGAAGGAAATAGCTATTTGGTGAACATCAACGTGAGCCAACTGCAATCCGGCGTTTACTTCGCGCGAATGCACAATGGATCAAATAAGCCAATTAAGTTTATTAAACAATAAACTCCAACCTTTCACACAAGTTAAATTGATTTAGTTACAAGCCGGAGGTTTCCCTCCGGCTTTTTTGTACGTGAGATTTTTCGCCGACCATCGAACCATCCCTAAATCTGGATACCCGTCCAGAAGAGTGTATCTGAAAAGGAATGGACTTCCTACAAAAAATTGGACAATTTAGTTAAGCGACATATTTGATATTATTTAGTCGTTCCTTAAAAACCTTTAGGAGGGTTGATTTTTCTGGATTTTTTATTG
>JAHDGY010000053.1 GCA_020631555.1 Flavobacteriales bacterium
CTTTGCGCCAACGATAAATCAAGTCGGCTTTAACCCCTAATTCTTCTGCAATTTCACGTGCATTACCCCGAACATTGCTTAATTCAACAGCTTTCAATTTGAACTCCTTGCTGTAATAACGTTTTCCTGTTCCCATCACTTAAACATATTAATTCATGCTTAACTATAGTGTCCAGATAAAGGTAGAAGGTCCAAGTCCCTATAGTTTGATTATTCTAAATTCTGTTCTACGGTTAACAGCATGGTCTTTTTCATCGCATTCTACTCCATTCTTACATTTGTTGAGTGGTGCAGTTTCACCATACCCTTTGTGGGTTACACGTTTTGGCGTGCTTACCTTATTTTGGATGTACAGTGCCGTAGCCTTCGCTCTTCGATTGGATAATTTCATGTTATGTAGGCTCTTACCGCGTGTGTCTGTATGGGAACCAAGCTCGATCGAAAGATTAGGTTTGTCGTTCAAAAGTTTGACAATATTATCCAACTCCTTTTTTGCCGCCGGTGTTAATCGGGCGCTATTGAGTTCGAAATAAATTGGTTCCAAATCGAATAGTTTTCCAATTTCGTCTCCTTTACTAAGCACCGCCGCACTTAACTGCTTATTTAGCCGAATGCCATCCAGTGAGGTGATTTTCCCTTCAAACTTTTCTTCAATAGTTGAATAGCCCACTTTGGATATTTTGAGATTCAGAGCTATTGAATCGCCAATATTTTTACCGTCCATTTTTTTAGATAAAATTCCGTATTCGTTGGAATGAATAACGGATTCTTGGCCATTGGAGTTTAAGATTCGAGCTTTAACTCCCTTTAAAGGTTTGTTCGTTTCGTTGTCGATAACGCTAATTATAAGATTAGAACCAAAAACACTTTTTTCAAGTGAAAACCGCGTGTTACTAGATATTAGTTTATCAGTCTGTTCTTCGGCAACCACAATAGATTGCTTTTGGAAATTTTTGCCTCCACACTCTACAGAATAGCCTTGTTTTTTTCCCAATTCGAAACTAAAAGTGCCATTTTCACTGCTTTTCATTTCTTGGACTATAGCGCCATCCGTGGTAAGTAATTTAACAGGTATTCCGGCAAGGGGTTCGCCATTGATTTTGTTCGTTACGGTTCCCCGAGCGATGATAGCACCTACTATTGGCTTGTTGACGGTGAATCGATAAATGTCATCATGGCCTACACCATTTTCCCGGTTCGAGCTAAAAAAACCATGTTGATCGTCGTCCATCATGACAAAGGCGAATTCATCATCAACTGTATTGATACTAGGTCCAAGATTTTTTGCTTTTTCCCAATTGTCTTGGTCAATCGGAGAGCACGAAAAAATATCTTGTCCTCCTCGTGTATCATGTCCGTCAGAACTGAAGAATAAAATTCCATTGCTGCCCGCCCATGGGAAATACTCATTGAACTGAGTGTTGATTCTGCCGCCTAAATTTTCTGCATGTCCAATAGTTCCATCTTCATTTATTTCAGCTTTGTAAATGTCTGTTCCGCCAAATCCGCCTGGCTTATCCGACGCAAAATAAATGGTCTTTCCGTCTCTTGAAATACAAGGATGTCCTACGGAATATTGCTCATCATTGTATTTAAATGGTTCAAATTTATCGACATCATATTTTTCGGTAGCGTCTGTGCGATAAATGCTCAATACAAGTCTTTTTTTGTTTCTTTTCCGGACAATTCTGCTGCATGTGATGTAAAGTTGATCTCCGGAAGGGGTTGCGCAAACCGGACCAAAATGCTTTTTAGCCACACCTTCAATAAGTTTCGAATCGGATAAGGTTCCTTCTGTGTTTTTGGCTTTATAAAGGCTGTACAACGGTGATTTTGTATTCTCGTCTTTTCTTCCAACAGGCGCGCCAACAAGCGTTGATGAGCAGAATATTATGGATCCATTTACCGGATATCCACCAAATTCAGATTCTGATGTGCAAACTTTATCTTGGATTTGCACCGTAAATTCAAACTCCGATTCATCATTATTGTCCGGGGTTGATTCCGTGGTTTTTAGTACAATTTTATTTCTGACCTCCTTTTTAGAAGCCAACTGATGATTGGAATGGGGCTGTGCCAATAACCCTGAAGTTAACAATACGAATAGGCCGGAAATTAATGGTTTGTTGGAGATCATAGGCTGGTTGATTAGAAATATTTGGGTGAAACGAGTCCAGAAATATTGCGGACAAAACCGTACGAAAGTAAAATCTCATGGGATCCTGCAGTCCGTTGGTTCAGACGGTTAGTTGTTAGGTCAAATGCGTATCCAAGTTTGAGCTCGCCAATTATTTTGAATTGTACGAATACACTTGCACTTTCCTCTAGTCGGTAGTTAAGTCCTGCCCATAATCTCTGATTCCAGATTGCGGTGGCCGTTAGATCGGCGCTTATTGGAGAACCTTGGATCATACGCAGTTGGGCACTAGGTCTAATTTGCCAGTTAGGAGTTATTCCAAATAGCGCTCCACCAATTGCGAAAAAATGCTTGCCATTATCTACCCCTCCCACCGAATCTGTAAGTTCTCCTGTAATTCTCGGAATGGCTATTCCTGCAAACCATTGTTCGGCGAAGTAGTATGCACCAAAACCGAAATTGACGGCCATTGCACCACTTAGGTTGTTCGCATAGTTGTCTACCGCTGAGCGGTCTATTTCTTGAATATTTGCACGGTAATTATCCACTCCGCCCTTTAGCCCCAGAGATAATTTTCCGTTACCGAATTTGATGCGATAGGCTACATTTAATGAAGCATTCAATCTATTTAGAGGACCAATTTTATCACTTAACACATCTGCTCCGATGGATAGAGATTTGATTGGAAGAGGAGTGTGTAAATTAAACGTGGTGGTTTGTGGGGCTCCTGCAATACCCACCCATTGCTGACGGTGGATAGAGTTAAAAACCATGTGCTCTTTGCTACCGGCAAATGCAGGATTAGCGTACATCTGGTTGTCCAAGTATTGGGTAAACAGAGGGTCTTGCTGAGCAAATAACTGCGAATAGCTGGCAGCAATGCAAACGACCATTAGGGCAATAATTGTTCTCATGTTTTATAGTTTTTGCTTCCCCAGAGAATTGGTTTTCTCCGGGGAAACGGATTATGTTCTTTATAGTTTCAAATAAATGTATCCTACTTTCTTGTCGCCATCTTTTGGTTCAACAACGAAGTAGTAGGTTCCTTCCAATAATTGTTCTTCACCAAAGGTTCCGGATGCGTTTGACTGCCCCGACCAGTCGCCTTGATAGTCGTCTGAGTGGAATATTTCTCGTCCCCAGCGATTATAAATGCTTAGCTTGATTGGTCCAACAAGTCCAACAAGTCCAGGAAGTACGAAGGCATCATTTACACCGTCAGCATTTGGCGTCAATAAATGGCCGTCTTCCTCTATGTCCTGATCTGGTACAAGTGGATCCGTTCCGTTAGTAACTTCATCGCCATCGTTAACACCATCTCCATCGGTATCGGGTTTCATAGGGTCAGTGCCGAGATTAACCTCTTCTCCCTCCGTTAGTCCATCTCCATCGGAATCAGGTTCTAAAGGGTCTGTTCCATTGGATTGCTCGTTTCCATCCGAAATTCCATCGTTATCTGAATCAGGTGCTAAAGGATCTGTGCTAAGATTAACCTCATTTCCATCTACAAGCCCATCATTATCGCTGTCCGCATTGTAAGGATTTGTTCCAGCTTGTAGCTCGTCACCATTGTTGAGCGAATCGCCATCGCAGTCGGCTGCTAACCAAACAGTATTTGTTGAATCGTATTCGGTGTAAGTAGAATCTTGTGCAGGATCGCAAGGCAAGTCAGGGTCAGTTCCGTTATTGACTTCATGATCGTTATCTATTCCATCACCATCAGTATCTACTCCACCAACATATGGGTTGGTTCCATTCGTTGCTTCAACTCCGTTGGTTAGTTCATCCCCATCGCAGTCGGCAGCTGCCCATGTTGCATTTCCGGAATCATAGCCTGTGTATCCAGGAGATTGAGCGGGATCACATGGATCGGTGGGTGATGACGAGTTATGAACTTCGACATCATCCAATACGCCATCACCATCCGTATCGGTGGTCCCTTCGTACGGATTAGTTCCGTTTGTTGCTTCATCACCATTGATTACTCCATCGCCATCGCAGTCTGCAGCCGACCAATTGGTATTACTGGAATCGTAACCGGAGTAGCCTGTAGGTTGGGCTGGATCACACGGGTCTGATGAAGAAGTGCCATTGTCGACCTCGTGGTCGTCAGCCACGCCATCGCCGTCGGTATCAACTCCTGCCTCATAGGGGTCCGTTCCATTGGCTGCCTCGGTTCCGTTAGTTATTCCATCGCCATCGCAATCTGCCCCTGACCAAACTACATTGCTAGAATCGTATCCTGCATAACCGGCGGCTTGGGCTGGGGAGCAAGGGTTGTTTGGTGCAGTGGAATCTGCAACCTCAACATCGTCCGTAATTCCATCCCCATCTGAATCTATTGTCCCTTCGTACGGATCCGTATTATTGGTATGTTCGGCTCCATTGCTAATGCTGTCTCCATCACAATCGGCCGCTTGCCAAATCGCATTAGTAGAATCGTAACCAGTGTATCCAGCTAATTGTGAAGGGTCACAAGGGTTGGTGGGTGAGGTAGAATCATTTACTTCGTTGTCGTCTGTAATTCCATCGCCGTCAGAGTCCAAAGTGCCTTCATAAGGATCAGTTCCATTTGTGTGTTCTGTTCCGTTGCTTAAACTATCGCCGTCGCAGTCGGCGGCCATCCAAGTTGTATTGGTTGAATCGTATCCGGTATAACCAGCATTCTGTGAGGGGTCACACGGATCACTTGGGGATGTTGTGTTATTAATTTCTACATCATCGTTGATTCCATCTCCATCTGTATCGGTTGTTCCTTCGTACGGATCCGTGTTGTTAATATGTTCTGTTCCGTTATTTACCCCGTCGCTATCGCAATCTGAAGCTAGCCAAATCGCATTGGTAGAATCATACCCAACGTACCCTGGATTTTGAGCAGGGTTGCATGCGTCATTGGGTGAAGTTGTATCGTTAATTTCTACGTCATCGTTAATTCCATCTCCATCGGTATCTGCGGTGCCTTCATAAGGGTCAGTATTGTTAGTACGTTCTGTTCCATTATTAACTCCATCACCATCACAGTCAGCTGCCATCCAGGTTGCGTTAGTGAAATCATAGGCCAGATAACCTGCCGACTGCACAGGGTCACAAGGGTTGGTTGAATCTGTGCCATTGTTTGCTTCGTGATCGTTTTTAATGCCATCTCCATCCGAATCCAACGTTCCTTCGTAAGGGTCGGTGTTGTTTGTGTGTTCCGTGCCATTGGTTAAACCATCGCTATCGCAATCAGCAGCCTGCCATGTGGTATTGGTTGAATCATATCCGGTATAACCTGGTGATTGAGCGGGATCACAAGGATCCGAACTATTTGTCCCATTGTGTTGTTCGTTATCGTCTGCAAATCCGTCTCCGTCCGAGTCAGTAGTACCCTGGTAAGGATCGGTTCCGTTGGTAACTTCGTCTGTGTTCGAAACGCCATCACCATCGCAATCAGCAGCCTGCCAGACAGCATTAGTACTGGTGTATCCAGTATAGCCCGGAGACTGAATCGGATCACAAGGGTTGGTTCCGTTGGTTCCATTAGTAACCTCATTTCCATCGCTATCTCCATCGCCATCTGTATCCGTATTGTATGGATCGGTTCCATTTACGGCTTCAACTCCGTTTGCTGCCCCATCGCCGTCACAGTCGAATGCTTGCCATATCACGTTAGTGGAATCGTACCCTGTGTATCCTGAAGTTTGTACGGGTTGGCATGGGTCGGTTTTACTAGTACCATTGTGCACTTCGTTATCGTCGGTTACCCCATCGCCATCCATATCTGAAGTTCCTTCATAAGGGTCGGTACTGTTGGAGACTTCGTCATTGTTGCTAATGCCATCCCCATCGCAATCCGCTGCTTGCCAGGTTGTGTTTCCAGCGTTGTATCCGGAGTAACCGGGTGATTGTGCCGGATCGCACGGGTCAGTTTTGTCAGTTCCGCTGTTAGTCTCCGAGTCGTCCGAAATTCCATCACCATCTGTGTCGGCAGAGTTATCGTATGGGTCTGTTCCATTGGCGACCTCCGTTGCATTGTTTACGCCGTCACCATCACAATCTGAGACTTGCCATGACAAATTGGTGACATCGTACCCTGTGTAACCAGCAGTTTGTACAGGGTCGCATGGATCGGTATTGCTAGAACCATTGTGGGTTTCCAAATCATTAACAACCCCATCTCCATCCGAATCCGCTGTCCCTTCATAAGGGTCTGTTCCGTTGTTGGATTCATCGCCGTTGGTTACTCCATCACCATCGCAATCTGCTGCTTGCCAAGTAGTGTTTTCACTAACATATCCAGTGTAACCGGCCGATTGAGCGGGATCACAAGCGTTGGTTTTATCTGTTCCATTGTTTACCTCATTGTCATCTGTTATGCCGTCACCATCCGTATCAGTGGTTCCTTGGTAGGGATCAGTTCCGTTGGTGAATTCAGCCCCATTTGTAACTCCATCACCATCACAGTCGTCGGTCTGCCAAGTGGTGTTTCCAGATACATATCCGGTGTAACCCGCTGTTTGAGCCGGATCACAAGCGTCGGTTTTATCCGAGCCGTTATGGGTTTCTAAATCATCGACGACACCATCGCCGTCAGCATCTGAAGTTCCTTCGTAAGGATCAGTGCTGTTGTTTACTTCATCACCGTTTGCAACTCCGTCGCCGTCGCAATCGTCGGTTTTCCATGTCATGTTTCCTACGTCGTATCCGGTATAACCAGTCGACTGTGCAGGATCACAAGCGTCGGTTTTGTCGGTCCCGTTATTAACCTCGTTGTCATCGGTAACGCCGTCGCCATCCGTGTCTGTGGTTCCTTCATAAGGATCGGTGCTATTGGTAAATTCATTTCCATTTGTGACACCATCACCATCGCAATCTGCTGCTTGCCAAGTTGCATTGCCTGAAGCGTATCCGTTGTATCCAGCTGATTGTGCAGGGTCGCATGCATCAGTTTTGTTGGTACCATTGTTAACTTCATGATCATCTCGAATTCCATCACCGTCAGAGTCCAAAGTTCCTTCGTACGGGTCTGTTCCATTGGTTGCTTCCGTGCCGTTGGTTATTCCATCTCCATCGCAATCGTCAGTTTGCCAGGTGGCATTTGAAGCGTTGTAAGCAGTATATCCGGCAGCTTGAGCCGGATCGCAAGCATCGGTTTTAGATGAGCCATTATGTGTTTCTAAATCGTCAACAACACCATCTCCATCGGTGTCTGTAGTTCCCTCATACGGATCGGTACTGTTGGTAAATTCATCACCGTTGGTAACTCCGTCTCCATCGCAATCCGCGGCTTGCCAAGTGGTGTTTCCAGAAACATATCCTGTGTATCCAGCAGATTGAGATGGGATACAGGCGTCGGTTTTGTCCGTTCCATTGTTGACTTCGTTGTCATCGGTAATGCCATCTCCGTCTGTATCCGTTGTTCCTTCATACGGGTCGGTGCTGTTAGTAGCTTCGTCGCCGTTGGTTACTCCGTCACCATCACAGTCCGCAGCCTGCCATGTTGCATTTGAGGCATTGTATCCAGTGTATCCAGCTGATTGGATTGGATCGCAGGGGTTGGTTTTGCTTGTAGAATTGTGTGTTTCTAAATCATCTACAATACCATCTCCATCCGTGTCTGAAGTACCTTCATAAGGATCGGTACTGTTGGTCACTTCATCTCCATTTGTGACACCGTCACCATCGCAATCTGCTGCTTTCCACGTTGCGTTAGCCCCATTATATCCGGTATATCCGGCTGATTGAGCTGGGTCACAGGGATTGGTTTTACTAGTTGAATTGTTTACTTCTACATCGTCAAGGATTCCATCACCGTCAGTGTCGGTGGTTCCTTCATAGGGATCGGTGCTATTGGTGAATTCGTCGCCATTTGTGACACCATCACCATCGCAATCTGCTGCTTGCCAAGTTGCATTTCCAGAAACATATCCCGTGTACCCTGCTGATTGAGCCGGATCACAAGGATTAGTTTTGGTTGTGCCATTATTAACCTCATTGTCATCTGTAATACCATCACCGTCAGTGTCTAGTGTGCCCTCATATGGGTCTGTTCCATTGGCAAGTTCTACGGTGTTGGTAATACCATCTCCGTCGCAATCTGCAGCTTTCCAATTAATATTGGCATTGTTGTAGCCCGTGTAACCGGCGATTTGAGCCGGATCGCACGGATTGGCTTTGTTAGTTCCGTTGTGTGTCTCAACATCGTCCACGACACCATCGCCATCTGTATCAGTGGTTCCTTGGTAGGGATCAGTTCCGTTGGTTGCTTCGTCCCCATTTGTTACTCCATCGGCATCGCAATCTGCTGTTTGCCAAGTTGTGTTGGCTCCATTATATCCGGAATAACCGGCTGTTTGAGACGGACTACATGCATCTGTTTTACTAGTTCCGTTGTTTACTTCGTTATCATCCGTAATTCCATCTCCGTCACTATCAGCAGTTCCTTCATATGGGTCAGTGCTGTTGGAAACTTCAACAACATTGGTGACGCCATCTCCGTCACAATCTGCCGCCTGCCAAGTTGCATTGGTTGGAACGTATCCAGTATATCCAGGTGACTGCGCTGGATCACAGGTGTTTGTTTTGCTAGAGCCATTGTGTGTTTCTAAATCGTCAACAACACCATCTCCATCGGTGTCTGTAGTTCCCTCATACGGATCGGTACTATTGGTAAGTTCATCTCCGTTTGTTACTCCGTCACCATCGCAATCTGCGGCTTGCCAAGTGGCATTCCCAGAAACATACCCTGTGTATCCTGCTACTTGAGAAGGGTCGCAAGCGTTGGTTTTATCTGTTCCATTGTTGACTTCGTTGTCATCCGTAATTCCATCTCCATCTGTATCCGTTGTTCCGTCATACGGGTCGGTGTTGTTTGTCGCTTCGTCGCCATTGGTTACACCATCACTGTCACAATCTGCTGCTTGCCAAGTTGTGTTTCCACCGTCATAACCAGCGTATCCAGCAGATTGAGGAGGATCACAGGGGTTTGTTTTAGATGTGCCGTTGTGGGTTTCAGCATCGTCAGTCACGCCATCTCCATCAGTGTCTGTTGTTCCTTGATAGGGGTCTGTGCTGTTGGTTACTTCATCTCCATTGTTAACGCCATCACTGTCACAATCTGTTGCTTGCCAAGTAGCGTTGGCTCCATTATATCCTGTGTAACCTGCAGTTTGCGGAGGATCACAGGCATCCGTTTTACTAGTTCCGTTATGAATTTCTACATCGTCATTTATCCCATCACCATCACTGTCAGTAGTGCCTTCGTAGGGATCTGTACTATTTGTGGCTTCATCACCATTGGATACCCCATCCCCATCGCAATCTGCCGCCTGCCAAGTAGCGTTTGCACCATTATAACCTGTGTATTCTGCTGATTGAACTGGATCACAAGCGTCGGTTTTACTGGTTCCGTTATGTGTTTCGGTATCATCAACTACACCATCGCCATCGCCATCCGCTGTGCCCTGATAAGGATCGGTACTATTTGTTACTTCATCTCCATTGTTTACACCGTCACCATCGCAATCGGCAACTTGCCAAGTTGCGTTTGCCCCGTTGTATCCTGAGTAACCTGCTGTTTGTGAAGGATCGCAAGCATTAGTTTTGCTCGTCCCGTTGTGTGTTTCGACATCATCAACAACACCATCGCCGTCTGTATCTGTGGTGCCTTGGTAAGGGTCGGTACTGTTAGTTAATTCGTTTCCGTTATTGATGCCATCCCCATCGCAGTCTGCAGCTTGCCATGTAGCATTCGCTCCATTGTAGCCCATATATCCTGGCGATTGGGCAGGATCACAAGCATCTGTTTTACTTGTTCCGTTATCCATCTCAAGGTCATCGACAACTCCATCACCGTCGGTGTCCGTGGTACCTTCGTAAGGATCTGTACCGTTTGTTACTTCGTCTCCGTTGTTAACTCCGTCGCTGTCGCAGTCCGCAGCCTGCCAGGTTGCATTTGCCCCATTGTACCCATTGAATCCAGCTGATTGAGCAGGGTCGCAGGAATTAGTCTTGCTTGTTCCGTTATCAACTTCAACATCATCGACTACACCATCACCATCAGTGTCTGTGGTGCTTTCATAAGGATCGGTGCTGTTTGTGGCTTCATCTCCATTGGTGACTCCGTCGCCGTCGCAATCGGCTGCTAGCCAGGTCGTATTTGCTGCATTGTAACCGCTGTATCCAGCTGATTGTGCTGGTTCACAAGCATTTGTTTTATCTGATCCATTGTGAATTTCAACGTCGTCAGTTACCCCGTCACCATCAGTGTCGATTGTGCCTTCGTACGGGTCTGTGCTGTTAGTGTGTTCATCTCCATTGGTTACTCCATCGCCATCGCAATCGTTACTTTGCCAAGATGCGTTGGTATGTATATATCCGGTGTAACCTGCGCTTTGCGGAGGATCGCAAGGGTTTATTTTGTTTGTTCCGTTGTGGGTTTCAACATCATCGAAAACACCATCTCCGTCTGAATCCCCACCACCTTGATACGGCTTAGTTCCATTATCATGCTCATCACCGTTGGTCACTCCATCACCGTCACAATCACCTGCACGCCATATTGCATTTGTATGGTCGTAACCCATATAACTGGTGTTGTTTACAAAGGGGTCACAAGGGTTGTTTAAATCAGTTCCATTTGTTGTTTCTGTTGCATCATCAATACCGTCGCCATCCGTGTCCGGGCTCAAAGCTTTAGTCGCGTACGATTCTAGAATTGTGTTCTTAGGAGTTTCGTGTGGATTATTATTTTCCGCACCGGTAGCCATTTCAGAGGTGACAAATATTAATGTTAAGACGGCCAACATTATGAACCAGATACTGGTGATAAGGTCTCTTAATCGGCTTCGAGGATTAAGCTTTGTGCTTTGATTTGTTGTGGTGATCTTTTTCATTATGCGTGTTAATGTATTGATGAACCAATAATTGAACTTTCGAAATCACAAATATGTATTGCCTGCAATTTGCCTAAGCATGATTGCTAGATTTCAAATTCCAAAAATTTGTTTATTCGTTAAGCGCTTCAATTGTGAATAGGGTATGCTGTATGGGGTCGGACCAACTGTTTGGTCTTGGTATGAAATTGAGTGGCAAGGATGTCATATTTGGGTGAGTGTTGGGTTGTAAGTTTGGAATCATCAGGTGTTTGATGTAGTCAAAAAATCAATTAATTAAGTTCAACAATTTATCCATTTAAATAAACCTGAATCATTTGGGTGAAATGACGACAGGACAAATGCAATTTACATTTTTTTAGAAACTTTTTATTGTGACCTTGAAACTATTTTGGGTTTCTTTTTCGAGAACTAGCAGATTGTTTTTTGTGATTTTTTGCTTTTGGGGGCATATTTTGCCCTGAATACCTCGATTATTTGGCGAGTTGACGCACCAATCCCGGGGAGCGCTTTAGATTATGAGCTATTGCCTCTAGTACATGCACGGAGTGTACTTTATCAGTCCCTTTAAGCCGAGTTGTTCCGCTACCAAACCAACGCTTTAGGCTTCCAAAAGTTCTTTCTACCACCCATCTAGTTTTGCTGATTGCTTTGTTGTATTTTTTCTGCCATTGGGTTAAAGGTCTATTGCGATAGGCTTTGTGCATAATCCGGCTCTTACTTCCCCGAGATTGGAGAAGTTCATCATTCTCTTTGCTTTTATAACCTTTATCAGCCATCATCTGTTGGCGCTGCGACTTTGGAATTTTACCGATCAATTCTTCAAGTCCTTTACTATCGTGCTGGTTAGCAGCAACAGTATGCCTCCCTAGTATTACACCATTTTCATTCGTTCCAATATGTTTCTTATACCCAAAGATATTTTGACCTGATCTTCTATCCTCCGATCATTTTCCGCTGTGTCCGGTGCTAGCTCACTAGCTCATAAGTAGGTTTGCCCTTGGGAGAAAAAGGACTAGATGTAAGTGAGGCGTCCACTTTAGCCTTTCCGTTGGATACAATTAATTTGTGACCTTGTAATTGCTGATTTCTTTAACTCCTTCTCGATCGGTAACCAATCGATTAAAGTGTCTATCTCCTTGAAAAACTTATTCTTCGACGTGCGTCGATCAACATCGTAACTGGCAAAACTCATCTGAGATATATTGGTCTGTTTGTAACTCATTTATCAGCAACAATATAAAGGATGAAGTGGGATTAGCTTAGTCGAATTGAATGCTTAGGTAGCTACAATAGTCTTATTTCTAGAAAGAATCAGTCGTTAATGATTATGTCATCTGAATTTAAATTTTTGAGCTTAGAAGAGCTATTTCCACTTTTGTCAATGCTAACATTCTTTGCTGATCCAGATAGTTCAACTTTAGACATCCCAGAGGCATCGGCGGAAATATTACGGCACTGCACTTCCGATTTAAACGATGACATTCCCGAAAGTTCAATATCAATGTCTTCGGCGGAAATTTTGTGAAAGTCAATTTCTGACATTCCACTTACGTCGAAATCAGCTTTTTTTACATTTACTTCACAGCTTTCTCCGGCCCTTATTTCACCCATTCCAGAGCAATCAACGCTTAATTTCTTATCTAGATTAAAGTGATTGAATTTAATGGTTGACGCCCCACTGCATTCTATAGTGGTAGCACCCGCTGAGCCACTGAGCGAAGAGTTTGAAGCTCCGCTAACGGATAATTTGAGGGAATTGGAGTTTGTTTTTCCTTTCACTTTCGAAGCTCCACTGACATCAATACTAAGCGCTTTCGCATCAATTTTGTCGAAAGTTACTTTGGAAGCGCTGCTAGCATCAATGCCCTTAATCACTGGAAGGCAAACAACACCATACATCTCTTTCGAACCAAGTTTGAACGTTGTAATTCTCCCTTTTTTAAATCTTATGCGAAGTTCATCCCCGTGTTTGTCAACGATTAGGTATTTCTTAAGTTTTTCGCTGACCGTAAGTTTTACTAAAAACTCGTTTTTTTGAATGATTTGAATTTTAGCAGGAATACTAACACTAACACTCGTAAAGTCTCGAATATCGAAAGTGGAGGTGATTGGTCCATTGTCCGATTTTTTCTTGACATCATTGTTAGACGATTCTGACAAGGAATTGTCGTTATCGGATTCCATCTCTTTTACTTTTTCATATTCGATGTTGATAGGTTCATTTCCATAATCGGAGGCAAATTGCTCTCGAATTGAAGTTGCAATTCGTTTAATGACGTTATCCCTTTCGTCACGAATGGGTTCTGCAACTTCTTCTGCCAGTTCGGCTATTTCGTCTACTAAGGCCAGCGATTTTTCAGGGATGGATTCCAAGGAGTTGTGCACCAGCGCGGGAAGCTTTTCAAGTGCAGGAATTAGTTTCTCTTCAATCGGAGTGATAATATCAATCTTCTCCAACTCTTGTTCCAGTTCTTCAAAAACGGTGAGAATTTCTGAATCATCTTCAAATTCATCTCTGAAATTGTCAGTGATTTTTTCCGGGTCGTTTTGATCGGCTGCTGTTGAGTCAAGAGCCACTGGTAACGGCGCCATCGTTTCTGTGTTGTTGAGGGATGGTCCGTTTGGTTGAATTACAGTGAAGTAAAGTCCAACCATTACCAAAGTTAAGGCTCCCCACAAGGAGAGGTAGTTTCTGTATTTGTTCCCAGCAAATCCGCCATATCCTGTGGCTGCTACTGCTTCAATTTGATGTCTCATTGCTTTTCGTTTTGATGCTTTAATTATCTGTTTTTGTAGTTCTAAGTCTGTTCTTAATTCAGGGTTTTGTTTGAGTTCATTTTCAAATTCCTCAGCTTGTCTTTTTTCCATTTGGCCAAGAAGATATTCTTCAATGGTTCGTATGTTTTCTAACGACGATCTCATAGTGCTTCAGAATAGGTTAGACTTTTCCCTTTTGCCAGTTTCGAAGCTCTTTCAATGCACTTGTATTTTTGAGTTTTGGCAGAATTGACAGACGAAAATTCTAGCTTTTCAGCAATTTCAGCCATTGTTCTTTTCCTGAAATAGAACAATTCAATGATCCTTTGGCATTTTTCACTGATTTGCGTTAGCACATTTTCCATCACGGTTAGTTTGTCCTCCTCTTCGCGATCGTATTCTAGTTGTGTCGAAATTGCCATTTCTTCAGATAGCGTAATAGCAGTTTCTTTGCCACGTTTTCGCATTTCATTTTTCCACAAAAAGTTGCCAATTCCAATCAAGAAAGTGGAAAGTTTGGAAGTGAGTATAAATTCTGGCTTTTCAACTTTTTCTAGCATTAGAATTAAGCTATCGTGGAAGATGGCTCGCGCGTCGGTTTCATTCCCTCCATTGCGCACCACAACTGACTTCATTTTAGGAAATAGAGGATACAATGCTCTTATCGCTCGCTCATGCTCTCCATCTTTAATGTGCTGTATGATGACCTCGTCTTTCATCGCCGTTTTCAATTGTATGTCACTAGATAAAAAAGGTAACCCTTACGATCAAATTATTTTTTGAAATGTAAGCAAGGAATTCTGTGTCCCTTATGAACTAGGGGTTTTTTTATTCAAAATTGTTTTCTTTCCAGTGATTTTTACGTCACAACTTCTTAAGCGCCGAAATTATTTTGTTGCTATCAGTTTATTGATAAATAGAAAACTCTTGAATTGGATTTGATATAGATCCAGATAAAGCATAATTATCGTGGTTAAATAAAGGGTGGAAATGAAATCATGGTTGAAAATTAGGGTATTGTAGTTAGGGAGCTCCATGAAGCGAAGGACCACCTCAAGATTTAAGAAATATGCAGTGCAACCAATTATTGAAACTATTGGCTTTTTTGCATAAATGGAATAGGTTAATAGAAAAGCAAATGCTGGGTGGCAATACCTTTCATGCATCTGTGTATTGAAATAAAAAACAATAGAGGGATAAGTGCACAAGTTATGAGAAACGCGCTTTTGTCTACGTTAAATTCTTTGCTCCGAACAATGGTAAACCAGCAGCTCTTTAGCATTGGAAATAGTGCTAGTCCGCTTGAAACGAGAAACATATAAAGTCCCAATTGTTTGTACGTTTGGCCAAGAAAAATCTTATCATCTTTAATCTCCATCAGATTACCACTTAACACAAAGTCCCAGATGTTGAATGCATTCATGGATACTACCGGGTATTTTCCGACCGATCCGGTAACAACTTCCCAGAGGTTATCGGTTGTACCAGAAAACATAGAGGGTATTAAAATTCCAACTTGAATGAGCGTGGGAAAGAAATCCATTTTATCAAATTAGTCCACGGGAATTGACGGATAAATAGAGGTATTAGCATCAACCCCACAACCGGCGAAAAGATGACAGCTTGTAATTTGAAATTTACGGCCAGAATGAAAATTCTTTAGAATTCGTGACATTATTAGAACAGTGCTAGTTAGTTGCGTACGCGACTTTTTGTGGTGTTTTGACAGTCGCAAACTGTTGAGTTGAGGTAAGCTCTCGGTTCGCTAAATTGCTTTGTTGAATTATGTAAAGTGGTCTGTTCAAAATGTTGTTGTTCATGCTACTAATGTATGCACCAATTATTCCGATAGAAATCAATTGGATTCCGCCGATAAACATAAAACTAACGATCTGTGAGGTCCACCCAGTAATGGTTTGTTCTAAAATGAAATGGGCTATTATGGCGTACAAGATGATGGCAAATGAAATTCCGGATATTGCAAATCCCATTTTTGTTACCATTTGCAGTGGTTTGTCCGAAAAGCTCGTTATCCCGTCCATTGCAAACTTCATCATTTTGCTGAGCGGATAACCGGTTTTTCCAAACTTTCGCTCATCTCGATTGAACAATACCTGAGTACTTTTAAATCCTAACCAAGCAATCTGACCTCTTATAAATTTATTCTGTTCAGGCATTTGAGCCAAATACTGCACTACTTTTTGGTCGATTAGTCTAAAATCTCCGGTGTCGAGTGGAATGTCTATTGAAGTGATTTTCTTTAAGATGCGATAAAATGCTTTTGCCGTAATTTTTTTGAAGATACTTTCTCCACTTCTTTCTTTCCTTTTTGCATAAACAACTTCATAACCTTGTTTATACTTATTGTACATTTCGGTAATTAGTTCTGGCGGATCTTGTAGGTCTCCATCTATAATTACAACAGCTTTG
This sequence comes from Flavobacteriales bacterium, assembly GCA_020631555.1. Classification (GTDB taxonomy): domain Bacteria; phylum Bacteroidota; class Bacteroidia; order Flavobacteriales_D; family Parvicellaceae; genus JAHDGY01. The sequence goes on from JAHDGY010000053.1 coordinate 16,201, forward strand.
CCGTTTGCCGCATCCAGTCCCGCAGTAACTGCGATTTGATGACCGAAATTTCGACTGAAATTAATATAGTAAACGCGTTGATCTACTTCCGTAAGTTTCATTAGTTCGAAAAGCGAGTTGTCCTTGCTTCCGTCGTTTACAAAAATGAGCTCGTAATTTTTCGAGATTTTTGAAATGGTTTCTTGCAGTCGGCGGTACAATTCCGGAATAATTTGCTCTTCGTTAAAAATTGGGACCACCACTGAGATTTCAAATTCATGTACCTTGTTCATATCTAAAATGTTGCATTTAAACAGCGTGTGTGCTCAACAGTCAAACGAAAATTTTTGTGCTCTTCAAGGCGTTTAAACTTGTCAAGTTGCTATCTGTTGCATAAAACTGTGTTGCGAAGATAGTTGTTTATTGGTTAATCTTATGTGCCAATCAACAGAATGATTTAGAAAAGGGTTGTACTAAATACATTTTGGGCAGTTTCCTTCCAGTGTTAAATTAGATGTTTTTATTTGAAAATCACCGTGTTGTTTCATTTTTGGGACTTCAATTTCATCCATGCAAAACGTCTCGTTACACTCTGTACAAATAAAGTGTGCATGATTATCAATGTGGGCGTGAGCTGAACAATTCGTATGACACATTGCATAACGCGTAAGGTTAGATTTGTCTGGTACCTTGTGGATTAGTCCTGATTTTTCAAAGGCGTCTAGCGCCCGATAAATAGTTACCTTATCGTTGGTTTTTCCAACCCGCTTTTTGATTTCTTCAGCGGTCAGAGAGGAAGTCGTTTCGGAAAAAAGTTGGAGCAGTTCTATCCTGAACTTGGTTTTTCTCAAGTTATGTTGTTGTAGTATAGATGCTAAATCGGCCATCAATAGTATTCCACTTACTGCCTTCAAATCTAATAATTTTATAATAAACGCAACTCAGTTGCTTTAATGTGAAATATCCCTACCTTTGTATTTCAGCGGCGTTTTGCTGGAATGAATGAATTGGCAAAAATATTAAAGGGTTTGTTAGCAGCGGATAAAATTGTAGGGTGTGTTTTCTGTTTTGCATTTTATGGTGGTCAATTATTTGGTCAACATTCTGATTTGATTGTTGACGGCTTAGTGTTAGATGCAACTACGAAGGAATCAATTCCCGGAGCGTCCGTTCGAATTCCCGATTCAGATTTATTTGCGATTACTGATTCCCATGGTAAATTTTCGATTACTGGTATTGATTCTAATGTTACCCGGTTAGCGGTTTCTTGTTTTGGCTATTGTGATTCTACCTGTCCGGTGAATTGTCCGGAGGGACTTTCCTCCATTAATAAGTCCAAACAGCCAGTTAAGATTTATTTGAATCCGTCGTCAACAAAACTTGGAAGCGTTATTGTAGAAGGAGGATTTCAATCAGAAGGAGGTACAAAATCCATTGCTCAAATCACAATGTCAAAGGCGCAAATTAGTAGTGATCCTACACGGTCTTTAGCAACTCTTCTTGAAGGTGAAAGCGGGATAGCAATTGCATCTCATGGTGTCTCAATACAACGACCTATCATCCATGGTTTGTCCGGAAATCGAATTTTGATCCTAAATAATGGACTAAAGCATGGATTTCAGAATTGGGGTAGTGACCATGCCCCGGAGATTTATTTATCCACTGCTGAAGAAATCAGTGTAATAAAGGGAGCAGCAGGTGTTAGATATGGAGCTGAGGCTCTTGGTGGAGCGATCGTTGTCCGGCCAAATATCCTTCCTCTGGATAATCCGCTTTATGCTAGGGTGAAAACCGGCTACCAATCCAATGGGAAAGGCTATTTCGCCAATATGAGCACCGGGCTTGGCGGGAAGTATATTAGCTACTTTTTAAACGCCGGTTATGTGAAGATTGGAGATCGTAATGCTTCTAAGTGCTTGCTAACCAATTCTGGAAAGGAGGAAAGGTCTGCAAGTTTTGGAGTACGTTTTAATCGAGGGAAGTGGAATGCGGAAGTTTACTACAGTTTAGTGGATCAGAATCTGGCAATTTTAAGGTCTTCAATTGCTGAAAGTGGAACAGCCTTCGTGAAAGCAGTCAATTCGGACGAACCATATTTTATTCGACCGTTTTCTTACGATATAAACGAACCCAATCAGCTACTGTGTCATCATACTGGAAAAGGAAAATTGAGTTGGCACTATGCGTCAGATGCTAAAGTTTCCTTTACTGTTGGAAGACAATTGAATCAACGACAAGAGTACGATGTTAGAAGAAATGAGGATAAGCCAATATTGGACCTTGATTTAATTACCACAGAATACCAGTTGGAATGGAAGCATCCAAGTTGGCTCGGGTTAAGTGGTGTAATTGGTGGGCAAATTTTCGAACAGGATAACGATAACAATCCGGGTACAGGTACAACACCATTAATTCCAAATTATAATACATATAGAAGGAGTGCTTTCCTTGTCGAAAGTTGGCAAGGAGGAGCCAATACTTGGGAGTTGGGTATTAGGATTGATAACGAATGGAACAGCGCTCGAGGGAGAAAAACTAATCAGGATATTTTTCGAGATGAATATGAGTTTACTAATGTTACAGCATCAATAGGGATGCTCAGAGAACTGTCTGAAACAACAACTTTTCGGTCCAATTTGGGTACAGCATGGCGTTCGCCGAACATGGCAGAGCTGTTCAGTTTTGGTCAGCATGGGTTTAAGACCTCTTTTGGATTGCTTAGATATCAAATTCATCAAGATAAGGGGTTGACAACAAGTAGAGTTTTGCGTATGAGTGAGAGTGGTGTTGGGCCAGAGAAAGGGTATAAGTTTGTCAATGAATTTTCAACTAACAATTCTGGAAACCAGTATTCGGTTGCGGCTTACGCTCACTACATTGAGAATTACATTTTTGAACGACCTTTTGCAGTTCTTGGAACAATTCGCGGACCAATGCCCGCCTTTATTTTTGATCAGACGAATGCTGCATTTGTAGGATTAGACTTGACTTGGGAGCGAAACTGGAGTAAATATTTTGAATCTACTTTGGGTGGTAGCTATTTATGGTCACGAAATATAAGGGATGATGAACCTTTAATTGGACAACCACCGATTCGGATTAATTCGGATGTATCCTGCAAAATTGAGAAAATTGGACCATTTAAAGAGGGTAAGTTTTCAGTTAGCCCTAGTTATACATTCAGGCAGTTTCAAGCGCCCAGAACGATTCGTCCTGAAGAACTAATTGAAGGAGAAGTAAAGGTTACAAAAGATTCTGAAATATTCGATTTTAAAGATGCTCCAGATGATTATTTCTTATTGGATGCAAGTTGGAGTTTCGGCTGGAAAGATTTTACCAGTAGTGTCACGGTTCGTAATGTTCTGAACTCAAGTTATCGTTCTTATTTGAACGATACGAGGTACTTCGCAGATGAGGTAGGTAGGAATTTTTTATTTACTGTGGGCTACACATTTAACAATAAATAGTTTAAACAAAAATGCAGTTAGTAAAGAAAATTGGATTAATCGCAATTGTACCTTCAATTCTTGCTATTAATGGGTGTAAGAAGGAGGATGACGCAGCAAAAAAAGACGTGCCTCATCACGCGCATGAAGTAGAAGTTATCACAGACGTAAAGTTGATTTTTACGAATACGGCTGATAGCACGGATAAGGTAGAGGCTAAGGCCAAGGATCCAGATGGAGCGGGTGCAAAGGAATTGGAAATTCTTGATGAAATTACCCTTGACACTGGAAAGACTTATGATTTAACCTATCAGATCATGAATAACTCGGAAACTTCAGGAGTGGATATTGGTAAGGAAATTTTGGAAGCAGCAGATGAGCATCAACTATTTTTCTCATTTACGAATGATGCTTTCATGGATCCTAAAGGAGACGGAAATATCGATAATGCTGCTGATGCAATCAACTACAACGATAAGGATTCAAAGGGTTATGCTTTAGGATTGTCAACGAAATGGACTACTGGTGCGGATGCTCTTACTGGAGGGAAGTTTGTGGTAAAATTGCAACATCAGCCAGATATCAAAACTGGATCAACCGGAGCTTCTGACGGAGATACAGACATGGAACTTGAATTTGTTCTTAATATTAAGAAGTAATAAACGCGAATGAAACTGTTGGGAGGAAATTACTTTTCCTCCCCGGTTTTGTTGTTTCATCAGTCATCAGCAGTTTACGGCTGGACTTTCTACAAAAAAGTGGACAAATTAGTTAAGCGACCTTTTTGATATTATTTAGTCGTTCCTTATAAAATGACTTTCGAGGGTTGTTCAGCTTCTATAATAAAAG
>JAHDGY010000130.1 GCA_020631555.1 Flavobacteriales bacterium
GGCTGGAGCTTATCCAATACCATGGAAGCCGCTTGGGTTGTAAAAACCTTAAAGGATACTGTTAACCGATTTGGAAAGCCTGGAATAATTAACTCCGATCAAGGAAGTCAATTTACTTCCGCAGAATACGTGCAATATGTCAAGTCTTTGAAAACCACTAAAATTTCTATGGATGGAAAAGGTAGGGCTACCGATAATGCCAACATCGAAAGGTTTTTCAGAACCATTAAATACGACAAAATTTATCTCGAAATGCCAGAAGATGGATTAGCATTAAATCGGGTCTGTACACAATTTATCAACTTTTACAATCACAAAAGGGAACACTCAGAAATTGAATATGACACGCCTAATGAGTGGTTCAAGACTGCTGCTTAAACTATTAACAAATCAAACAAGTTATGAGTCTCCCCCAGACCCCCTCGTTTTTAACATTAATAAACTTAACTTTATAAAATAACTGTCCGAACAAACTAGACCACTACAATTCGAGTTTGAAGATAACAGATTGGAATTGGTAAAATATTCATATCCTTTTACTTTTGATCAGGATAATTTTGAACGTATAACGCAAGTCCTCGACTTCAACGAAAGTAAGGAGGAACTTTTAAAGTTCATTGAACGCTAACATTACTTTGAAAGAACTAAAATCAATTCTCAAACTTACAATTTCTTGGCTGATCATCGGTATTATATCGGGAGCGCTTGGTGCGCACTGGATTAGTCACCAACTAGAAAGTTCACTTGGACCGATACAATCCAATACCTACCTAGACAAATTTCGCCTATCCAATATGTACCATATTACTCAAGCCGTTGGTCTTCTTGCGATCATTGCCGTGAATGGGTCTATGAAAATCCTAAATGGTCAATGGTCTTTGTACGTAGTGTTGCTCGGCTCTATTCTTTTCTCCATTTCCATATATGTTCTTTGTTTAAATACGATTTACAAAGTTGATTTAATCGGGAAATTCTTTGGGCCTCTCACCCCGCTTGGCGGGATTATGATGATATTGGGGTGGTGTGCAATTCTATACAAGATATTGAAAAATAAGTAAATATTTCTTTCTTTTAGGCCCAAGATTATTGTAACCACGTAATCCTCCAACAATTAATTATTTAGGATAGTAGCTCTTGTGAATAAATTTGAAGAGTATGAAGACCGTACTTTCTAGGATTTGCTCTATTTTCGCCTAAATAACTGGACGTACAAAAATTGTACGCAAATATAATTTTATGAATGAATTTGGAATCAAATCCGATACCGCTGATTTACAATCTATTGGCTTGGGAAATGTAGGAAATGCTTATTGGAATTTAACCCCCGCCGAACTTGTAGAGGAGACTATAGTTAGAGGTATGGGTATTCTTACGGAATCTGGAGCCTTAGCAATAGATACCGGCGAATTCACTGGAAGATCACCCAAAGACAGATTTATCGTTTGTGACGACAAAACAGAAAGTAACGTATGGTGGGGTAATATTAATGTTAAATTTTCTGCAGAAAAATTTGACCTACTGTATGGTAAAATAACTGCATATCTTTCCAAGAAAGACATATATGTTAGAGATGCACAAGCCTGTGCAGATCCTAACCATAGGCTAAAGATTAGGGTTGTCACGGAATATCCGTGGTCCAATCAGTTTGCCTACAATATGTTCATTTCTCCATCAACAGAAGAGCTGAAATCGTTTACTCCGGATTGGCATATTCTATGTGCTCCAGGGTTTTATGCTGACCCTGAATTGGATGGTACAAGACAACACAATTTTGCAGTAATCAATTTTACCAAGAAAACGATTCTTATTGGTGGAACAGGCTACACAGGAGAAATTAAAAAAGGAATTTTCTCTGTTCTAAATTATATCTTGCCACTAGAGCAAAACGTTTTGTCCATGCATTGCTCCGCAAATATTGGTAAAAAAGGAGATACTGCTATTTTCTTTGGATTATCTGGTACCGGTAAAACTACTTTATCAGCGGATCCAAATAGACAACTTATTGGTGACGACGAGCACGGATGGGTTGGAAATAGCATCTTCAATTTTGAAGGAGGATGTTATGCAAAGTGTATCGGACTTTCCGAAGAAAAGGAACCTGAAATTTGGAATGCTGTAAAATTTGGGGCCATTCTTGAGAATATTTGCCTAAAGCCAAATACTTCTTCTGTTGACTTTGAAGATGACAGCAAGACGGAGAATACAAGAGTTAGTTACCCTATCGAACATTGCAAGAATATTGCGGTTCCAAGTATTGGGCAAAATCCAAAAAATATATTTTTCTTGACGTGTGATGCATACGGAGTTTTACCTCCGATTTCTAGATTAAGTAAAAGTCAGGCAATGTATCACTTCATTTCCGGTTATACCGCAAAAGTTGCCGGAACAGAAGCTGGAATTACTGAGCCACAAACAGCATTCTCCGCGTGCTATGGAGCTCCATTCCTGCCACTACATCCAACTAAATATGCTGAAATGCTTGGTCAAAAAATGACTGAACACAACGTAAACGTGTGGTTGGTAAACACGGGTTGGACCGGAGGAGGTTACGGTGTTGGAAACCGAATGAATTTGAAGCACACCAGGGCCATGATCACAGCTGCATTAGAAGGTAAATTGGACAATGTTGAAATTACTGCTCACGAAGTATTTGGGCTTAGTATGCCAAATGAATGTGAGAATGTTCCTGCGGAAATTCTTCATCCTCGGAATACCTGGGCAGACAAAGCCAAATATGACGAGACTGCCAACAACCTTGCAGGGGCTTTCGTTAAGAATTTTCAACAATTCGAAGATGGAGCTAATCAAGAAATTTTAGACGCTGCACCGAAAACTACTATTGGAGTTTAAATCGAGTAGGAAGATAGGGATTAGTTCCCTATCTGTCCTCTCACACCACCGTACGTACGGTTCCGTATACGGCGGTTCATTAAGCAAATAATCAATCTAAGTACATCTGTGTTAAACTGTTGTAGACGTTCGTTAGTGATTGTTCCCTTAAGTACATAACTGTGAGTTGTATGCCAACCACCCTTTCGGGTGTTCGCCCAAATATAGGCGTTGCGCTTATCCATCCCCAGCTTTACTAGTGCTTTGAACTTTGTTCGTATGCGTTTCCATTGTGTCCAGATGCAGTAACGCAACCGACTTCGTATCCACTTGTCCAGTGTATCTAAGTGTGTCTTGGCGTCAGCTAACTTGAAGTAGTTAGTCGTTCCTTAAAAACCTTTAGGGGGGTTGATTTTTCTGGATTTTTTAT
>JAHDGY010000131.1 GCA_020631555.1 Flavobacteriales bacterium
CCAACAACAGAACTTAATCAACAATCTCAAACTACTTTATGTGCAAAGGTCTCACTCCGATAATGTGGACTTTGAGTATCCAAAATGTTCAGATGAAAGCATTAATAAATATTTTAACAAATAGCTTGGGTCTTCGGATGCGTTTTTGGTCTTCGGCATAGCCAACACATTCAATTATTTTAAAGACGGAGCAATTGGATTTACCTCACCTTATTTACTTCAACAAGGTTAGGTGACCACGTAACTTTTTTCTAATTCCAGTGCGTTCGTTCACGATTTCAGCAACCCATACGTAGGCATCTGGTTGGGCAATATTACCCTTAACAGTTCCATCCCATCCTCGTTCTGGAGAGTTGGAAGTGAATATAGTTTGTCCCCATCGGTTGAGAATAACTAGTGAATATTCATTTGGGTTGATACCGCTAAATACAGGAAGAAATTCATCATTTAATCCATCACCGTTAGGGGTGAAAGTATTCGGTATAAAGAAATTATGTGGATCGTAAATTCGAACGGGTAGTGATTTATTGTCTTTACATCCAAAATCATTTTGTGCGGTTAATCGGACATTATAATTTCGCGATAAGTCATCGGGAAATCGAAATTCTGGATGTCGCTCGTTACTTATTCCGATCCGGTCAAACTCCCAAGCAAAAGCAACGGCATTATTACTAGAAGTATTATTGAATGAGATAGTAGGGTCAAGTAAATCAGCGTTTTCGTTAACTACAGAGAAATTTGCCTTGGGAATGGGCCAGACATATGCTACTGTTGTGTCTAGCGCTTTCGATTGGCATCCATTTCTTCCGGTGCTTCGTAATATTACATTATACTTCTTCGTAGTATCCGAGTAGTTTGTAAAGCAGAATTCTGGAGTTAATGTTTTGGAGGTATCTCCATTAGGGAAAGTCCACAGCCAGTCCGCTAAAGAAAGATTGTTTTTGGTACTAAATGTTAAATTCAAACAAACAACTCCACATGCTGAATCAACAGATGTAACGGTATGAATTGGCTGTGGAAGTATTTCAATTTTTTGGTGCACTGTATCCGTACATCCTTGGTCTGTTCGAACTGCCAGCGATACGGTTTTGATGCCGTCATCTTCAAACGAATGGATCGAGTTCTGTATTTCGGATGTAAAACCATCACCAAAGCTCCAATACCAGGAATTAACAGTGCCTAGTCCGGGTTTTGAATAATCTCTAAAAGTGATCTTTTCTCCCTGGCATCTGCCACTCCAATCAAAAATTGCGGTGGTAAGCGTATCGAACTTAAGGTCAAGAGTTACTACAGAGTCACATCCAAATCGGTTTGGTAGTGTGTACCGTGCAGTGTTATTGTTTTGGTGATACGTTTTGCCATCAATCCATGTAAAAGGTGTGCAAGTAATTACCGATTGTGTGGATCTCGATGGAGAATTGATGTTATATATTCTACTTGCTGTATCAGAGCATCCAACGTTGGAAGTGGCAATTAGTGTTGTTCTGATAGCATTGGTAATGGGTGTTTCAAATTGCACCTTTGCAGATTTTGAATCTACGATTCCGTCGGAGGTAAAGTCCCAAACAGTAGAAATAATGGTTCCTTGTTCAATTGTTGACGCGTCTTTAAGAGATACGGAATCGGACTCACATGCAGTGGTTACATTAAAGCTGCATTTAGGAGCCTTAATTGGACTGATTTCTTTGGATGTGATGCTACAAATTCCGTTTTTCAAATATCTAACCGATATTTTGGTTTTGGTGGTTAGTTTAATTCCTGATTTGCTAATATTTAATAACGAATCATTTTGACCTATTAGAGCTTTACCTTCGAGATACCATTGCCAATGTCCTCCGGAATCTTTGGTTGATGCAGCTAGTATCAGATTTTTGGAACATGAGTATCCAGATTGATTAATTATTACGTTGGCTGAATTAGTGAATTGATCATTTTCCATCAGAACGATTCCGTCCATTCCGAAGTAGGGGTAGCATGGCGTTTGGTGTATTGGTAAATAGTGATTAGGAAGTACACATGATGATCCGATCATTATTGCATTGATATCTTGCTTGAGATGAATTGGAATTTCATATTGAACCCACTTTTCTGACCGCAAGTAAATAATTGAGCCTATGCTGTGCCAGTTTTTATAGTTTTCTGGACATTTACCGTTGATTGGTAGAGGGAGTGTGCCTAAATCGGGTGTGCCGAAAACTTCAATTCTTATGGAATCGCCTTCCGCCAAAGGACAGTTTTTTGGCCCTTTTCTGCCAACGGATACTAAATGTAATTTTAACTGGTAATCATTTCCAACTTTCATTGGTTGTTTAAGGTCGGCTCCTACATATTCTTGCCATTTTGGTGCGAAAATAGCCCCCACAGCCGACTCACCATGTGGGAGCGGTTTTGGGAAATAAGGGTTAAAGCTATGATTATTAATATAGTCTGTGGTTGATTTAGTTGCTTGTTGCCAGTGTTTTGCGCAGTCCAACCTGCCCAATCCATTAGGTAAACAAGTGTTATCTTCAAAGGAGCAGTTGTAAATTAGCGATTGCTCAATGTTAGAATCAAGTAGTTCGTTACAATTGCAGTCCGGGTCGTTTAAATCGACTAAACCGTCTTGGTCATCATCAATTGCATTGTCGCATATTTCCTGAGCCATTAAAGGGGATAAAATGGCCAGTGAAACTAATAGACTTGCTGAAATCCAAATTTTCATAGGTTGTACTGTTGCTGTTTGTGCCAATTGTGATAACAACCGACACATGGGTCGATCCAAGCTATTTTTAAAACAGAATAATTTGTGCTCTTCGATCTGTTTTAAAGTATGTCCTGAAAATCGTACAACTAAGCAATATTTAGACCGCTCAAATACATTTATTTGAGAAACATTCTAGTACGCAAAGTGTTTTTGCTCTGTTGCTCTAGTTCTACAATCCTGTTGCCGGGTGCAAAGGTACTAAATGAGTTGAGTTAGTAAAAAATATATTGGTGGTTTTTTATAGTTAGTCGCTCCTTAAAAACTGCGTTACTCTCTGTTTATTAGCAGTAATTGGCGCATTAATTTGGCATTTGCGGTGTTTAAAATTGCAAGGTTAGAGTTATTTTGGGCTTAAATTCTTGCAATAGATGAGAGGAAAAAGCGATAGATCGAATCAAGGAGAATTATTTCGTC
>JAHDGY010000132.1 GCA_020631555.1 Flavobacteriales bacterium
CCAACAACAGAACTTAATCAACAATCTCAAACTACTTTATGTGCAAAGGTCTCATTAAGTGATTTAGTACGGTTCGAGCGAAGTCCAAATTAACCTTCGCCAAGAAATTAATTAACCGTGGACGTTAAGCTCCCCCTAAAATCAAAAAATTGCAGAATTAAAGCGCGGCACAGTACTCAACTCCCAGAGCAGTCCTGCTTTCATTGTGTAATTCAACCTTCTCTTCCCATTGTTTTGAGCATTCTTCCATGCTTAACCAATGCTCGTGCGAAAGTCGGCTGAACCATGTACGGTAATCCAAATTCAGCAGCCGTTTCCTGAACGATTTTCGATATCTTCTTGTAATGCACGTGGCATATGTTCGGAAACAAGTGATGTTCTATTTGATAATTCAATCCCCCAACATACCAGTTGAAAAGTTTAGCGTTGGGTGCAAAATTGGTCGTGGTTAAAAGTTGGTGCACCAATAAGTTGTTCTCAACGGTATTCGCCTCAGTTGGAAGTGGAAATTCAGTCTCTTCCATAACATGTGCTGGCTGGAAAATAATAGCCAAAACGAAACCGGCAATATAATGCATTATAAAGAAACCAAGCAAAATTTGCCACCATGGAGCATCAACAACAAGCATTGGAATGGCCACGATGTAACTTGCATATACCACCTTCCACACAATTAATTCTGAAAACAAACTTTTCTTTGAGCGACCAATTTGCTTGTTGAGTCCCATTGCACAATATCTGTCAGCTTGTCTAAAATCTTTAGTAATCGCCCATGCCAGCGTCATAAAACCGTAGAAAAACCAAGCATACCTGTGTTGAAAGCGATGAATTTTTCTGCGATCTTGATGTGGAGAAAAACGCAAGAACCACGGTGAATCAATATCTTCATCCAATCCATCAATATTGGTATAAGTATGGTGCAAAATGTTATGCTGCATTTTCCAGTTATCAGCACTTCCGCCAACCAAGTACATAACACGGCCAATAATGTTATTAATCTTAGTATTCTTGGAATAGGCACCGTGATTTGCATCATGCATAACGGATAAACCTATGCCAGCCATACCAAACCCCATCACTACCCAACAAAACCAAAACAGCCAAGATCCTTCTGTGTTTCCAAAAAGCAAGGAAAAATAAGGGGTGAAGTACAGGCAAAACATAAATACAGTCTTAACCACCATATTTGCATTGGCATATCTAGAAATTCCGTTGTCCTTAAAATACTTATTTACCCTCTTTCTAACAGTTTTAACGAAATCTGCGTCTTTTGAGCTGGTAAATTTAACGGTCTGAATATTCATTTCAATAACTTACAGTTGAGCGGACTGTCTTGTCTATCAAGACACAATCTAAAAATAATTTGAGTCAGCAATGTAGCGTTTTTCTTTTGAGGAAATACGAAATACAGAACTGCTTATTAACGTTTAATTGAGAACAGCATTTTCTAACAACCGATCCATATTTTGAACCAGACTTTTAGTACTAACTCGATCCCCAATATATTTTTGCAACTTATCAATCGCAATGCGCTCCTGTTTCATAGAGTCTCGTTCACGTATGGTAACAGAATTATCATTTAGTGACTCATGATCGACAGTGACACAATAAGGTGTTCCGATGGCGTCCTGCCTTCTATACCTTTTACCTATAGCATCTTTTTCTTCATACTGACAGTTGACATCCAACTTCAGGATATTCAAAACCTGCTTAGCTTTTTCAGGAAGGCCATCTTTTTTCAACAATGGAAACACCGCCACCTTCACCGGCGCAAGAGCTGGAGGAATTTTAAGAACAACTCTCTGTGTGCCATCATCCAGCAGCTCTTCACAAAAAGATTTGGATAACACGGCTAAAAACATACGATCCAACCCTATTGATGTTTCTAACACATATGGAACATAGTTTTGATTTTGCTCCGCATCAAAATATTGAATTTTCTTTCCTGAGAACTTTTCATGGTTACCCAAATCAAAATCCGTTCTAGAATGAATACCCTCCAATTCTTTAAAACCAAACGGAAATTTAAACTCAATATCGCATGCGGCATCAGCGTAGTGAGCTAGTTTAATATGGTCGTGAAACCGATATTGATCTGCTCCGAAACCAAGACTTTCATGCCACTTCATTCTCGTTTTTTTCCAATACTCGTACCAATCCTTCTGCGTACCTGGTTTGATAAAAAACTGCATTTCCATTTGTTCAAACTCGCGCATTCTAAAAATAAATTGTCGTGCTACAATTTCATTTCTAAATGCTTTACCTATCTGCGCAATGCCAAAAGGCAGTTTCATTCTACCGGTCTTTTGCACATTGAGGTAGTTTACAAATATTCCTTGAGCAGTTTCTGGACGCAAATAAATCTTCGAAGCTTCGCCCGCAACCGAACCTAGCTCGGTACCAAACATCAAATTGAATTGACGAACCTCCGTCCAATTCTTGGAGCCACTGATTGGGCAAACTATGCCAAGTTCATCAATCAAATCTTTAAATGCTGCCAAATCATTAGTTTCCAAAACCAGCTTCAGCCTACTTTCTATCTCCTCAATCTGGCCTTTACGTCTAATAATATTGGGATTCGTCGATCTAAATTCCTTCTCGCTGAATTCTTCACCAAACCGCTTTTTGCCTTTAATGACCTCCTTCTCTATTTTATCTTGAATCTTGCCAATAAAATCTTCAACGAGCACATCCGCCCGATATCGTTTTTTCGAATCTCTATTATCAATAAGCGGATCATTAAACGCATCAATGTGGCCTGACGCTTTCCAAGTTGTTGGATGCATAAAAATTGCCGCATCCAAACCTACAATGTTATCGTGCATTTGAACCATCGACATCCACCAGTAATCCTTTATATTATTTTTAAGCTCAACACCATTTTGTCCATAATCATACGTGGCGCTCAAACCATCATAAATCTCACTACTGGGAAAAACAAATCCGAATTCCTTAGCGTGGGCAATAACTTTCTTAAAGTGATCGTCTTGTTTAGTCATGGCGCAAAGGTAAAAACAGTTTGATAGTCCAGTCAATCGTGTAAGAAAATAGTGGACCTTCCTTTATCTGGACACTATAGTTAAGCATGAATTAATATGTTTAAGTGATGGGAAG
>JAHDGY010000133.1 GCA_020631555.1 Flavobacteriales bacterium
AACCTTGCAATTTTAAACACCACAAATGCCAAATTCATGCACCAATTACTGCTAATAAACAGAGAGTACCGCAGTTTTTAAGGAGCGACTAAATAATCGTTCACAATCGAAGCCAAATTCTGATGTGGTTTTCTACTTTTAGGCCATGGAAATTTCAGGAAATCTTCGAAAAATGCGGACTGCTCTTAACGATACGGGTCAGGTCAATTATGAGTTGGTGTTGTTTGATATTCTAGAGCCTTCAGATGTATTTCCAATGAATGAGTTAGTTGGGCAAACCATCCGGATTTCGTTCGAGGGCCAAATTAATTGTGTTGTTACTGGTAAGAAAATAAAAAAGACTTTTGGAGAGGGGATGTCTTATGATGCTTTCATGACTTCTCCACTTGCAGTACCATCCATAATACGTCCAGAACTTAGCCGCATCCATGAGGGAATTGCGTTGCGAGACGAGGAGTGGGAGAGGACACATCATTTGCAACCGCACGTTGTATACCTGAGCAAAACGAGTGATGTTAAAGTAGGAGTAACCAGGACTACTCAAATTCCAACTCGTTGGATTGATCAAGGTGCATCGCAGGCTATTCTGCTGGCTGAAACTCCATACCGTCAATTAGCTGGACTTATTGAAGTGGAAATGAAAAATCATTTTGCGGACAAAACCAATTGGCGCAACATGCTGAAAGGTATTTCGCCGGAATCAGATTTGCTCGATGAAAAAGAAGGGTGTTTAGATTTGTTACCCGAAGAATTTCACGAGTTTATTTCGGATGATGATGTTATTACTGAAATTGATTACCCAGTCTTGTCCTATCCAGAAAAGGTTCGAAGTATTAAGTTGGACAAGGTTCCTCCCGTTGAACTTAAATTGGTTGGGATTAAAGGCCAGTATCTAATTTTTGAGGATAATTCTGTGTTAAACGTTAGGAGTCATTCTGGGTATAGAATTACTATAGCAAATTAAAATTTAGGTTCTCCACTCTTGACATTGAAACCGGTTAGCTAGAAACCTGTTAAGGGCTCATTGAATCGCATCGGCAATGGTGTTTGATTTTGTTAAATCCGTATTATATTTTGGTATTCAACAGTTTGTGATTGGGTTCATTCTTTATGATTTCGATAAAAAACGTTAACTTTGCAATTGTAATTTTCGGGAATTCGACAACGGTTTAATGGTTTGTTTATCTCGTTAACTCTATGGTATAGCATTTATTAAATGGGTTATACCATTGGATAGCTTAGTTATACTTCTACTGCCCAAGTGAAGGATTAAGCTATTTGCAAAGCTTAGTTTAAGCCAAATTAAATTTTGTATACCGCTAGTTAGTTGCGGTTTATGCACACAATTTAAATTGTTGAAGGTACCATGGCCAAATCGAAGGGGAAAATTTTAATTGTTACGCCGGCATTGAATGGGTTTATCCGAGGGGATATAGAAATTTTATCAAGTCAGTATGAGGAAAAAGTCAATTGGTACAATTGGTCTAACAAATTGCTTACTCTTCCTTATATGGGATTACAATTCTTGTCGCTTCTTTTCAATATTTGGTCTACTCGGCTGATTGTAGTAGAATTTGGAGGCCACTGGGCATTGGTTCCATCATTTTTTGGAAAATTGTTTAATGTTCCTGTTATCATAGTCCTTCATGGAACGGATTGCGCTAGTTTACCGCATATAAACTACGGTAGTTTGAGAAAAAGTTTTCTTCGATTCACCTGTGAAATGTCGTATAAACTCGCCACCGTACTTGTGCCTGTAAGCGATTCTTTGATGTACACCAAAAATGATTACGACTCTGAAAATATAGAGCAAGGCTTGTCCGTACATTTTCCAAACTTAACTACCGATTATCAAGTTATACCTAATGGTTTGGATGCAGAGTTTTGGCAGATAGATCAGCAAGCTAACCGTGATGAGAAACGATTTATTACGGTGATTCAACCGGGTCAATTTGTTAGAAAAGGGGGGGATTTGGTTGTTCAATTGGCAGAACAAAGACCAGAATGCAGTTTTTATATCGTTGGTTGTACTAGTCCAGATCAATTCATAGATGTTCCAGATAATGTACATTTCGTTGGTAAACTTTCACGCGAACAATTACGGGATCAATTCACAAAGGCGTCTTATTATTTGCAATTATCCATGTTTGAGGGATTTGGACTTTCACTTTGCGAGGCCATGTTGTGTGGCTGTATTCCAATTGGGTCTTCGGTAAATGCTATTCCAGAAATCATCGGAGATACTGGTTTTATTTTAAAAACTAAGGACGTTAACAAGCTTCAAAAGATAATTGAAACAGCTGAAGAAGTGGATGAAAAGGAGCAGCTTCGAATAAAAGCTCGTAACAGAATTGTATCCAAATTTGCCAAAAGTATTCGTAAGCAGCAATTGTTGAATCTTGCTGAAAATTTGCAAAAAGCCAGCTAGACCGGAAGTTTTTTCAGGCGAAATAGGCTTTGCCGTATTGGCAGAAAAATTTTAAATAACTCATCTGGACTTCCTACAAAAAAGTGGACAAATTAGTTAAGCGACATTTTTGATATTATTTAGATTATTGAATTCGCAAATAGTTAAATTTCCCAAAGCGGAATGTCTTCGCTGTCGATTGTACCATGTTTCAATCCATTGAAATATTCCAATCTCGGTTTGTTGTTTAGTTTGAATATGTTGTCTGTAAACGTGTTCGACTTTTAAGGTTTTGAAGAAACTTTCAGCAAGGGCATTGTCCCAACAATTTCCTTTTCCACTCATACTTCTAATGACCATTGGATTAGATTCTAAAAGTTTAGATAATTCACCACAAGCGTATTGTACGCCTCTGTCGGAATGGAAAATAAGCTTCTGAGTTAGCGGTCGATTTCTAATTGCCATACGCCAAGCTTCGATTGTGGTATTTTTAGCCGACAGGTTATTACTTAGAGACCAACCAACGATTTTTCAATAGCATCCGATTTTCACTATTACGATTCGAAGGACGATGATTACGCCAGTTATAATAACTACTTCTACTCAATTTA
>JAHDGY010000054.1 GCA_020631555.1 Flavobacteriales bacterium
AACCAACAACAGAACTTAATCAACAATCTCAAACTACTTTATGTGCAAAGGTCTCAATTCTTATACTCCAACAGCTAAATTATATCGATAGTTGGTTGAATTTTGTCGACGAACAATCACCAAGGAAACAAATGCGTTGCCCCCCCCAATTAATCACAGTATAACACTGAAAAAACACCTCAAAAGAATTAAAATCAAATTATTACAAGAAAACCAACTTTATGTGCAGTTGTGCTAAAGGCAATCAGGCCATTTTCTTTTTTTAGTTATGTACCCTGACCCGCCAGTTCAAATGTCCTAGAGAATTAATAAACTAACTTTTTAATAGATCAGCACAACCATTACAATATCAAAAACAGATTTTTAACTCACAATTAATGATAAATCCGCATCGATTTCAGAGGACAACAATCTACGATATTACAACATCATCAGAAATATCAATGTGCCCATAATTGCTAAAGTCGAAAACCGTCTAAGGAAAAAAGTGAGCAAGCTACTTGTATCGCACCGCTCAACCACTTACCCTTGCTCCGATCAAGGCCTGGGGGAGTTCAGCAGGAGCTGGTCGTACAAGACTTGCTCGCTGCAAAGGTAGTATTGGTTTCTATATTTCCTAAAATTGATTCATCAAATTCAACTATTATTTTCAGTTGAATAGAAATATTTTCATATCAACTAGATTCTTTTTTTGACGACAATGTGCAGTAAGTTTGTAAATTTATTGTCTAACAAATACCTAAAATACATAGTTATCAAGTACTTAAGTAGCTCAGCAATATAATAGAAGACATTGGTTATTATTCGTGATCTAAAATGTAACTCTAGGATGTTGTGAAGTGTAAAAAATGAAAAAATTGTAATTGTATATGGATTGCATAGATACACCAGATGCCACCTTAACAGTAGGTAAGGATGAGATTATTCACATAAAAATTAAGAACATATTCATGGGTGTGGATACATCTATTGCCATATCCAACGCAATTCTTAAACTACGCCCAGACTGTTAGCCATTATTTTCTTTTGGTAGACACGCGCCTCTTGAAAGGAACTAACCGAGCTGCAAGAACTTATAAACACCCTATTCTTTCTAAAATTAAACAAACACAAGCACTTATTGTTCAATCGACGATTAGCAAAATTGCCGTAAATCTGTACATGAATTACAGCCAACAACCTTATCAGTTAAAGGTATTTCTTAACGACCAAACAGGTTTAAATTGGTTGGCAGAGGAAATGGAGTCTTGTCAAGTAGTTCTTAAGTAGAAGCTATTGAAGTAGAAAGTTTGTTTAAGTTTCTCATTGATCGAACGATGAAAATTGAGCATACAATAGCTGCAAGTATGTCAGCTACAGTAAATGCATACCAAATACCCTTTAAACCATACCAGATTGGTAATATTAGCACCATCAGAATCAGAAAAAAGCCCTGTTTAGTTAGTCGCTCCTTATAAACTAGTTTTAGCCCCTAATTTAAACTAATAGAGGACTAAATATAGATACCCGTCCAGAAGAGTGTGTCTGAAAAGGAAAGGAGTTTCCAACCATTGAACTAAGACGAAATCTAATAGGATATTCACACCTGCTGGAATCAAGAGAACCAACATAGCAACCTTTGCTTTGCCTTCTGCCCGAAGATTAGGATTGCACATCATTGCCCAAGACAGGAAAGGGGCACCTACCAAAGGTATTACAAAATAAGTTCTTGCGAACGGATAAATCTCACCGGAAGCTCCAAATTTTATTAAAACGACCTCGAAAAACAAGATGGACACTACGATCAAAATTGCTGTGACCAGCAAGGTTAAAACAATTTGATTGTTAAATGCAAACTGGGCCTTATCACGATCTTTGGCTCCCAAACTTCTTGAAACAATAGACGCACCACCTATTCCTATGCCCATTCCAAATGAAGTCATCAGAAATACTATCGGCAAAACGGCTCCGCTCCAACCGCTAAAGCCCCAACAAACTGCCCCACAAAAAGTGTGTCAGCAATCGTATTCAACGACATTACCATGAAGCCCAATGCAGCGGGAAATGACTGATTCCACAGCAATTTCCCAATTCTTTCCTTCCCTAGAGCGTTTGCTTCAGACATTATTTCGACTAAGTTCTAAAACTGTAATTTCTGGCATTATTCCTACTCTTCCAGGAAAACCAATAAAACCAAAGCCTCTATTCACGTACAATTTTTTAGTATCCTCAGAATATAATCCTGCCCATTTGGGATACTTGTATTTAACAGGACTCCATTTAAATCCTGGAATTTCTACACCAAACTGCATTCCATGCGTGTGGCCGCTAAGGGTCAAATTCACCTCTTTCTTATTGCCCTTCACCTCCTCGTCCCAATGACTAGGATCGTGGGACATTAGAACAATAAAATCCTCTCTATTCGTTCCCAAGAGCGCACTTTGAAGGTCTCCATACTGAGGAAATGGTGGATTCCCCCAATTTTCAACACCAGCGATCACTAAACGGTCATCACCTCGACTAATAATACGATTTTCGTTCATCAAAATATCAAAACCAATTCGTTTGTGCTGATTCAGAAAGCTCTTAAAGTTATTCTCTTTCTCTTTTACAGTATTCCAGCTTTGATACTCTCCATAATCATGATTTCCTGTAATTGAATACAATCCATCAGGAGCATTGAGAGCTTTTAAAGTATCTATAAACGGTTCAACCTCGGTCGCAATATTATTGACCAAATCTCCGGTAAAAAGAATAACATCGGGGTTTTGCGAATTAATCAATTCTACTCCTTTGGCAATATCAGCTACACTATCAAGACTTCCGGCATGAAAATCGGATATTTGCACAATTTTGTACCCTTCAAATGCCTTTGGTAAATTATCATAAACCAACTTAACCCTTCGGATTTTATAGTTGTATTTACCAAATGTAATGCCATACAGAAAAGAAGCGAAGGGAACACTGGCAACCCCAAGAGCCAGTTTTGCAATAAATTTTCTTCTACCAGCCCCCCCATCTATAGAAGTAGAACTGCTCAATTTTTGACCTAGTCGAATCATTAGATCTGTTATATCTCCAATTCCAAGGACTAAAGCAAAAATCAATTTGGTAACCAGAATAGTAAAGGCAAGACCAAAAAGCACATTTCGAAACACAGGAATCGGCTGCCCAACTTTTGGCGTAAATCCAACATAAAAAACAATAACTATTGCTCCCCAAAACACTAGGAACAGCCCCCAAAATATTGCCTTTAAAGTTGTAGTCCAGGAATCAGAAACTCGAGTTAAACCAAAATAGGAATATATTTCAGCAAAGAAATAAACTGCAATTACAATCAATAATACCGCTATTCTCATAAGTGTTCAGTCAATCCGCTATTTAGCACCGGCAATACAAATATGTCATAATAATTTGGAAGCCATAGACTGCAATATTTAAGTTCTATGCACATATGGTTGACAACCTGCATTCCGTCATCAACCTAACACGAATGTAAGATAAGATTTACCTCTGGTCGACATATTTAAACGTTGATCGAATAGTGCAATTAAAATTCTAACAACCGATCAACTATAGGTTATTTTCAACTAATAAACAGTTATAAACCAAACTCATAAGCCATTGTTATGTCGATTAAAAAAATATTGTTCGCGGTATTAACTTTTAACCTTTGCTCGCGAATGTCCAGCGGACAAATTGTTGGCAACGGAGTTCTTGCTTCAGAAATCCGAACCGTACCACAGTTCGAGAAAATTTTCGCCTCTGCTGGTTTTGAAGTCATTGTTACAGAAGGTAGCGCCCAAAGCGTAAAGGTGTTAGGGGATCAGAATTTACTTCAATACTTTGATACCGAAGTCACTGAAAAGACCCTGTTAATCAACATTAAAAACACTAATCAACTTGGTATAACAACGCAATTGCAACACAAAGTTGAAATTACTATTCCGTTTGTAGAGAGAATTGAGATGCAAGCCAGTGCGAAATGCAAGGTGAACGGATTTAACGGAATTAGAAAACTTAGTATTTCCGCAGAAAATTCCAGCAAAGTGGAACTTGAATCTGGCTTCAATTCCCTGAATAAGGTTGTCATGGAATCAAGTCGTTCCGCCGTTATATCCACCTGCAAAATAATGGTAGACACTGTGGAAATAAGCGCTTTTGTAAATACAACCATCCGCACACGCGCCAGGCATGTTTTGGGTGAAGTCAAAACTGGTGGCTTGATTGAAATATTTGGAAACCCACAATCTAATTTATTAAAAGCGCAAGCTGGAGGGGTAATTTCCGTAGGTATTCTCAACGGATGCGATTTGGCAACATTCACTGAAAAAGTAGAAAATGAATCGACCAAAAGCGAACTTTACCCCAATCCATGTTTCAAAAAAACAAATGTCAACATCAAGCTAAACAAACTGACAAACGTTACTTTAAGGATAACCAATTCGCAGAGCGAGCTAGTTTATCATCAGCATTTGAAGCTTCCGGCAGGAATTCAAAAAGTGCATATGGACCTTTCTGATTGTCCCAATGGCATATACAATTGTACGGTTTTAGCCAATGGGAAAATCATGGGAAACCACAAATTATGCTTGAACAGTTTTTAGCCAAAATCTGAATTGATTTTCAATTTTTTAATTAATCCGTATTGCCGTTAGCGCTCACTTTTTTATAGAACTATTTTCTGATTGAGACCAATTTTCAAAGTATCCTTAGAATGTGCTAATTTTGCCCTACTATGGGACAGTTTAAACGCGCTGCGTTTTATACTTTAGGTTGCAAGCTGAATTTTGCAGAAACTTCCACGATTGCTCGAGGCATTGTAGACTATGGTTATGCACGAGTTGAGTTCGATCAACCAGCAGAAATCTACGTTATTAACACTTGCAGTGTCACCGAAAATTCGGACAAAAAATGCAAACAATTAGTTAAAAAGGCACTGCAGACAAATCCCAATGGCAAGGTTATCATTGTCGGTTGCTACGCACAATTGAAGCCTCAAGAAATTTCTGAAATCCCGGGGGTATCATTAGTCTTGGGCGCGAATGAAAAATTCAACGTCAAAGATTATCTGGAAAAACTTGAGTCGGCAAACCAGGAAAAAATAGTCGCCAACGAGATAAAAACCACTCGTACTTTCGTGCCTGGCTATTCCATTGGCGACCGCACACGGTCATTTTTAAAGGTTCAAGATGGCTGCGATTATTTTTGTTCATTTTGCACTATTCCCCTTGCCCGTGGTAGAAGTAGAAGTGCAAATGTTCAGGACACCATTCGGCAGGCTAAAGAATTGGCAAATAAAGAGACGAAAGAAGTTGTTTTAACCGGGGTCAATATTGGTGATTATGGGCGTGAATACAACGAGTCGTTTCTTGATTTAATCAAAGAGTTGGATAAAATAAAGGGGATCGAACGATTTCGAATTTCTTCCATCGAACCGAATTTGTTGCACGATGAAATAATAGAGTTTGTTGCTAAATCGCAGAGGTTTGTTCCCCACTTTCATATTCCATTACAATCAGGATCGGACGCTCTGCTGCAAAACATGCGAAGAAGATATAATTCAGATCTTTACCGAAATAGAATTCAAAAAATAATTGACTTAATGCCCAATTGTTCCATTGGAGCCGATGTCATCGTTGGCTTTCCTGGTGAGACCGACGAGTTGTTTCAAACCACCTTTGATTTCATTAATGAACTACCCGTTTCTTATCTGCATGTGTTCACTTATTCGGAGAGAAACAATACCACTGCGGTTCGAATGGAGAACTCCGTGCCAATGGCAACGCGAAAACTCCGAAGTAAAATGTTGAGAATACTTTCCGAAAAGAAAAAAAGAGCTTTTTACGAATCTAATGTCGGACTCAATGAAAAAGTACTTTTGGAAGGCGAGGAATCGGAAGGACTAATGTATGGGTTTACAAATAATTACATAAAAATACAAACACCGTTTAACCCTTTAATGGCTAATCAAACGGTGGCTGTTGAAATGATGGGTATCAACAAAAGTGGAAATATGAATTGTAAGTTTATAAACCAGGTTGTTGAGCAAAACGTAATCGTCAAATAATAATGTATCCCAACTTTTACTACGCCTTCAGAGATCTATTTGGAATCGAATCCGATTTTTTGAGACCAATAAACAGTTTTGGTTTTTTTGTAGCATTAGCGTTTGCTGCAGCCGTAATAATCTTCACGAGAAGGCTTAAGGCAATGGAGCAGTTAAACTTAATTCAACCCCAGAAAAGAACTGTAGTCGAGGGCAAAATAAACTATTTAGATATTTTAGTAAATGCTTTGGTCGGATTTGTTTTAGGATTTAAAATTGTCTATTCATTTCAAAATCAAGAATTATTCAATCACTATCGTGACTTCATTGTAAGTAGTGAAGGTAACTTGACATATGGAATACTTGGGGCAATTGTGTTTGTCAGTTTTTCTTGGATCAAGCATAATAAAAATAAATTATCCGAACCAATAACGAAAGAGGCGGATTACCATTCTTACAATCATATTGGCGCCATCTTAATTATTGCTGCTGTAGCCGGTATTCTTGGTTCCAAGTTATTTGCATACCTAGAAGATCCAGGACCTATTTCCGAGCTATTTTCCGATCCGTTTTCAGGAATGACAATTTACGGTGGATTAATTGGCGGAGTAGGATGCAACCTTCTTTATATTCATTTTCAAAGGCTTCCCAAATTGTTATTTCTTGACGCAGGCGGACCGGCATTAATTCTGGCCTATGGCGTCGGGAGAATAGGCTGTCACGTTTCTGGAGATGGCGATTGGGGAATAACAAATCTGGCCGAAAAACCTTCGTGGTTATCATTTATCCCAGACTGGTTGTGGGCGTATGATTATCCAAACAACGTGGCCAGAGAAGGGAATTTCATCCCTGGATGTGTTGGAGAATATTGCCAGATATTGGAAAACCCAGCATTTCCAACACCACTATACGAAACGTTGATGTGCCTGGTAATTTTCGTTGTGCTAATCAGATTTGGCAATAAGTTCATTTCTATTCCCGGGTTAACATTTTCACTTTACCTCTTGTTAAACGGAATCGAAAGATTTTCTATAGAAACTATTCGAGTTAACGTTCCCTATCAAATTTTCGGAATCGAAATCACTCAGGCTCAAATTATCGCCCTGTGCTTAATTGCTTTAGGATCTTTTATGCTTTGGTATTGTTGGCAAAACAAATACTCGCACCTTAGAACAACTTAAATTGTACCTGCTATTGATTCAGTCAATCAACTTTGGTGAATTCTCATTCAGAAAACTCACCATCTTCTTTATGTCAATTTTTCCACGTATCGTATGTAAATTTCCACGATAATCTAACCCAAGGTAGTCCGTAATATTTTTAAACGGAATCCAAAAATCATCCCCCAAATTGTTTCCTATTGAACTTGTAATTACGCCCAACTGCTTTCCCCTAAGTTTACGTCCAAGATTTTTCTCGATCGTAATCACATCAGTCCATCGATCAATAAAGGTTTTCATCACACCACTCATTGCATACCAATATACTGGGGTAGCTAAAACAATGGCATTGTAATTTTCAACGATATCTCTAATCAGCGGTAAAAAATCATCATTTTGATTGAGGTGCTCATAATCATACTCTCCAATACTATACTCCAATAAATGTATGCTTCTCCATCCAAATTGTTCAATGGTTTTAACTACTTGCGCCGTATCTCCAGATAGCCTTGAACTCCCCACGATAACTATACCTGACATAACTTTTAATCGTGTGCGTGGCTAACACAAATTATTTATTCGCGCAACAACCAGTTCAGTGAAAGACGCAAAATGTTTTCTGCACCGGTCGACCAATCAGTTAATAACTTCAACCCAACCAAAAGAATCCTTTTCTTCTCCCCTCTTCAAATTTTCAAGAAAATTGTACACCTTGTTTGAAAACTTTCTCTTCTCGATAGGCGGAAGTTCATAATCAATGCCATCATGGCCGATAGTGTGAATTTGAGCAATCGTAGCAGCAGTTCCAGCACCAAAAGCCTCTTCTACCTCTCCTTTTCTTAATGCATCTTCAATCATTTTCACGGAAATAGGTCCTTTCTTGTAAGGCACTCCCCAGCTTTTCGCCACTTCCACCACGCTTCTTCTCGTAATCCCATCCAATATTGTTCCACTTGGCGCCGGGCTGTACAGAACACCGTTGATCATAAAAAGAATATTCATGGTTCCTGATTCCTCAATATATTCATGCGTAGAACTATCTGTCCATATTAACTGATGATAACCGGCGTTGTTCGCGAGTTTCGCAGGATACAAAGCACCCGCATAATTTCCGGCAGCTTTAGCATATCCACACCCACCGTTTGCCGATCGACTATATTCTAATTCAATTTTAACCCGAAGAGGTTCAGTATAATATGCTCCTACCGGACATGTAAAAATGATAAACTTGTAAGTACTTGAAGGCCGTACCCCTATGTACTCATCCGTAGCAATCATAAATGGCCTCACGTACAATGAGCTTCCCGGCTCCTTCGGAATCCAGTTGCTATCTAGTTTGACCAACTCTCTAAGCCCCTGCATGAACAAATCAACAGGAATCTCTGGCATACACATTCGAATGGCTGATTGATTAAACCTCCGGGCATTATCCTCTGCTCTGAACAATCTTATTTCGCCTGATTTGCTACGATAAGCCTTTAAGCCTTCAAAAATAGACTGTCCGTAATGCAACACACTTGTGGATGGGTTAAAACTAAGTTGTCGGTACGGTCCCACAACCGGATTCTTCCATTCCCCATCTTTATAATCAACGGTAAACATATGATCTGAATATATTTTCCCGAATTCAATATTCTGAAAATCAACCTCCTCTATTCTACTGGTTGCACATTTATCATAAATGATTTCAAGACTTGATGTACTCATATTGCCGTTAAATTTAGCACAACGAATGTACTCAAAAGAAAACACTTTTACCGTGAACTCTTGGGAATGTACCAAGAACAAAGCATTTTTAAATTAAAGCTCTTATAGATTGGTTGGCAGAAAAACCTGAGATTTTGAAACGCAGATACAACCTAAGCAATCTTCGGACACCCAAATTTTCCTGATCAATGCAAAAGCCCGGTGTTAATTGGACTTATCAAACGCTCCAATAAGCATATACAAGGCCGCCGTGATTATATGAAATAAAAGCACATAATAAAGAATAGACGTAATTCCGGAATTGCTGAAGCCAATTACGAGCGGGGCCATATGAATTAGTTCTGACCACCCGAGAGTTGAAGAATAGCCAGACGACGCTACGATAAAAAGAAGCGACAAAAGAGCGCATGCACCAACCTTAATTGAAAATGCCCCTGGTATTTTATCAATTTTTTTTTTCACTTTCAGCATTATCTAACGTAACATATCCAACAAAGTTAACTTTATACCCAAAATAATGGCATAAATTTTAGTACCGACATATTTTCAGTCTAAATATACATCTGCACACAACAAACCAACATCTTACTATGGAAAAGCCTCGCATACAGTCTGTGCACATAAACTAATTATCAATTCTTTAACTACTGCTATACGACAGTCAAGCTTAACAAATATTGTAGATAGAACATAAACGGTTCGTAGCAGGTACTTCTTATTCTTAAGACGCCCTTCTAAAAAAGTAGGTTGTCTAATCGAACAAAGTTCGTTCATGCTAAGTTAAAGAAACTAATCAGGTCAATTACAGAATTTTACTTGTTTTTATACCAAATCTAGTGCTGAGCTATTCAGAATATCAAAAAATTTATTTAAATTGTTCATTGCGAAGCAATTCCGCTTATTTAACAATTAGGTCTCAGAGTTCAGCGGTTTCTTTTTCTTTCGAACGTTGTTCAAAGAAGGTTGAGCAATGTATAATAGATTTTTATTGTTATATTAACAACCTAGTAAACACCTGATAACCAGGGATTAATGAATGTGAATTTATTTTCAAACAATCTAAAACTTGAACGAAAGTGCTGTTACTATAAATTTGGTAAGAAAATTAAATTATGAGTAAATATCTTGAACAGAATAATTTACGAATCGTGATAGTTAGTATACCATTTCACTTCAATCTGTATCTACTACCGATCTTGTATTGCTAAGGGCTCAATCTTAAATAGCACGAAATAACTTAAGATTAGGATCATGATAAAATTGAAACAAGTATTAAAATCCAGATTTGGATTCTACGTATTAATTATAATTTCTTTGTTAGTAGTTTTTGGAGGGAGAAATACGATTGAGCATGCAAAGAAACAAGTACTCGAGCACAAAGTCCCAAACCAATATTGGTTAGAATCAAGGAGTGGTCCTGAATACAACTTTGACCATGATGTTTATTTCAAAGCGATGGCTGACCTTGCTATCTACAAAAGAAATAGAATTGGAAATAGAGAGGGTGATCTGGACCAAGAATGGAAACTTGAAGGACCTGAAAATATTAGTGGTAGAATAAATGCTATCGCATCTCCTTCCATAGGAAGTGATACAATTTACGTGGGAGCGACCAACGGAGGAGTTTTCAAAACCATAGATGGCGGCAAAAATTGGAGTCCTACTTTCGACTACCATGCATACATGTCCATTGGCGCAATAGCAGTTGATGGTCCAAATGTGTATGTAGGTACTGGAGATCGGAACATGGCAAGTGGTGCGCATCTTGGCAACGGTGTACATTGTTCTTCCGATCACGGAAATACATGGAAAAACATAGGTCCTTTGAAAGCTGGTGTAGTAACGGATATTTGCCTGCACCCCACAAATAAAAAGGAAATTGTAATAGGTTCATTAGGAACACCCTATGCTAAGACCAAGGATCGGGGAATTTTTCGGACTACTGATGGCGGAAATTCTTGGCAGAACACCCTCTTCATATCAGACACTTCCGGAGTTTGTAATTTGATTAGAGATCCAAACAATTCAGAAATTTTGTTTTGTGCTTCATATAATAGGTTCCGGCCAGATACTAGGAGCTATTTTTCAGGCCCAGATGCTAAAATTTTTAAGTCTACTGATGGAGGTATTACTTGGAACCAACTCACAAATGGATTACCTACTGGAACTTTCTCTAGAACAGGGATTGCAATAGCTAAAACTAATTCAGACATTCTATACTGTGTGTTTTTGGATGAGAAAAGTAATCTCTATGAAATCTATAAAACAACCGATGCCGGTAACAGTTGGACTGGCTTAAACGCAGGCAACAATTCTTCTGTTTCCAATGCTTATAATGGATACGGTTGGTATTTTGGAACAATCTTTATCAACCCATTTGACGAAAATCATGTTGTCCTTCCAGGATTTTTTGGATATCATTCTGAAGATGGAGGAATTACTTGGTCTCTAATGACCGACCAATACAGCATGCATGTCGATAATCATGCTATTCAATTCCTGGATAAAAACTCTTTGATCATTGCAACTGATGGAGGTTTGTATAAAACAACAAACCGTGGCGATAGCTGGAGCGATATTGAAGATTTACCAATTACTCAATTTTATGACATTACTGCTGCTTCGCATATGATGAATGGGTTGTATGCAGGCGGTACACAAGACAATGGTGTAATTACCGGAAATCAAAATGGTCTATTGAGCTGGAGCGGTATAAGCGGTGAAGACGGATTTGAATTTACTCCTACTAATTCAGGTTACGACATAACTGAATCTCAACGAGCCAACATAATTCTAATACATGATAACGGTAATTGGGAACCACTTCAGTTTGATCAAGGTGAAACAAGGCCGTGGTTTACTCCTTATGAATTCGACACGGAAAAAGAACAAATTGTAGTTGGAACAGATCGCATCATAGTTTTTGAAAATCCTCCTAACGGACGCAAAATACTGTCAAAAAATTTAACCAGAGTTGGAACCGAAGGCAAAACATCACGAGGCAGAGATATATCAGAAATTGAGTTAGACCCCTCCAATCAAGATCATTTGCTCGTGGGAACTAGCGATGGATTGGTTTGGAAAGGGTCCGTTTCAGCTGGCATGGGAAATTGGGTTCAGATTAACGATGACTGGGGACAAAATCAAATCACCTCTGTAAATCATTCGGTTATTGACAAAAACACCTACTTCGTTGCTTTAACCGGATACGAAAATCCTTTTATGGGATCAAGCATATACAAAACGACAGACGGTGGAGAAAGTTGGAATAGTATATCCGGAAACATACCCGCAATTGGAGTTAACGATTTACTAATTCCTGAGAATGGACAAGATCAAATTATTTTTGCCGCAACAGACGGCGGTGTATTTCTTACTCAAGACGGAGGAACAACTTGGGGGATGGTAGGCACAAACATTCCTTCAATTACAGTTTCTGAAGTGGATCTAGATTTGGTCAATGAAAAACTGATTGCGGGAACCTATGGTAGATCCATGTGGTCCTACGACGTGACTTTTCTAGAGCTTGATCAGGTACAAGTGGGAATCAAAGACCATTCAGCAAATTTTTATGTCTATCCAAATCCAGCGAACACCAAATTACACGTAGGTCAAATCGAATCATTTTCGAACTTGCAAATATTCAATGCTAATGGCCAGCAGGTCGAAACTATAGCTACGAAACCTGGACAAACAACAATAGACTTAAGCAAATGGAAAAAAGGCATGTACACTATTAAAAACGAAACCCATTGTATTAAATTACTTAAAAAGTAACGCCATGAAATCTAGTATCTCTAAAAGTCTCAACTTAAAACCGATTACGTTAACCCTTATAGCCGCTGTATTGATTTTTGCAGGAATAATTAGCCTGCCCAACGATGACAGCCTATTGCATTCCAATGGCCCCAAAGAAAAGGTACCTAATACCTTCTGGATGGACGCAAGAAGCAACTTTGAAACTGGCTTCAATTCGAAGATTTACTTGCAAGCCATGGAAAATTTCAATCTGTACAGGCAACGAGACAAGGGCTTGCGCGAGGGTGATCTGGACAAAGAATGGCTTTTAGAGGGACCAACCAATATTGGAGGACGGGTTAATGTCGTAACTGCAGCGTCAATGGGAAGTGACACTATTTACGCCGGTGCAGCCAATGGTGGTGTGTTCAGAACCGAAGATGGAGGAGATTCTTGGAACCCTATTTTTGATTTTCATGCATATATGTCGGTTGGTGCAATTGCGGTCGATGGTGACCACATTTATGTTGGTACGGGAGACAGAAACTTTGGTGGAGGATCATACATCGGCGATGGAATTCGCTACTCCCCAGATTATGGAAATACTTGGCAAAATATTGGTCCAAAGCAAGCAGGAGTGGTTACCGATATAAGTCTACACCCTTCCAATAGATCGGAAATTGTAATTGGCTCACAGGGAAACCCATTCATAAAATCATCGGATAGGGGTGTTTACAAAACAACCGATGGCGGAGCAAATTGGAAAAACACATTGTTCGTATCCGATAGTTCAGGGGTTTGTAATTTGATAAGAGACCCCAACAATCCATTGGTAATGTATTGTAGTTCTTACAACAGGTATCGACCAGGATTAAGGAGTGAGATCGCCGGACCTGATTCCAAAATATTCAAGTCTATTGACGGAGGCTCTACATGGCAACAACTCACCAACGGGTTGCCTACTGGAACATTTTCGAGAACTGGAATAGCGGTTGCCAGTAACAATTCAAATATTCTTGCGGCCGTGTATGTGGACAAAGAAGCTAAACTTCATGATATTTACAAATCGGAAGACGCAGGCCAAAGCTGGAAGGGTTTGAACGCCTCATCAAACAGCACGATCGCAAGTGTATATACGCCTGCCCCAGGCTATGACTTCGGTTGGTATTTTGCTACAATTTATTTCAACCCGCATAACGACAATCATATAATTTTGCCAGGAGTAGATATGTTTCAAACATTAGATGGCGGAAATTCTTGGAAAATAAACGTCCCATCCTGGCAAACAGGCGAGGTTCATGCAGATAAACACGACGTAGAATTTTTAGGTCCAAAAACAATGATTGTTGCCACCGATGGGGGCTTATACAAAACTACCGATAACGGCAGCACATGGATAGATATCGAGAATTTGGCCATAACCCAGTTTTACGATATTTCCGCCGCTTCTGACATACTGGGTGGGAGATACGGCGGTGGAGCTCAAGATAATGGAACTATTCTAGGCAATCAAAATTCGGTAAACAATTGGTTCGAAGTTAATGGTGGTGATGGATTCGAGTTTACCCCTACCTACGCTGGGTACGATATAGCCGAATCGCAAAGTGCGAACATTTCGATGCTGTACTACAACGGTAACGGTGGAGTGGATAAACTACAATTTGAGTCTAATGAAAACCGTCCATGGTTTACTCCCTACGAATTTGATTCGAAAAATGAACAAATTGTGGTAGGAACAGACCGCTTAATTCTGTTTACGAGTCCTCCAAGTGGTCGTAAGGTAATTTCTGAAAACCTGACTAGAGCTGGAACAGAAGGCCTAGTTAATCGTCGAAGACAAATTTGGGAATTAGAACTCGATCCAACAGATCAAGACCATTTGTTAGCTGGCACAAGTGACGGACTCGTTTGGAAAGGGTCCGTTTCAGCTGGCATGGGAAATTGGACACAAATTAATGGTGATTGGGGACAAAATCCAATTAGCTCGGTTAACCACTCCACTGTAGACAAAAACACGTTTTTTGTAGCCATTACAGGATATTCAATTCCATATACTGGTGCCAATATTTATAAAACGACTGACGGAGGCCAGTCTTGGGTCAGCATTTCTGGAAATTTGCCGAACATCGGAGTAAACGACCTCTTGTTGCCAGAAAATGGTAATGACCAAATCATATTTGCCGCAACTGATGGCGGGGTATTTCTCACACAAGACGGCGGAAACGAATGGAAAATGTTAGGGACTAATCTACCTACACTTACCATTTCTGAAGTCGAGTTGGATCTGGTAAACCAAAAGTTGATCGCTGGAACCTTTGCAAGATCAATGTGGGCTTACGACGTGACTTTTCTAGAGCTTGATCAGCCAATAGGAATTGAAGAAAACCAAATGAATGTGAAAGTTCACCCTAATCCTGTTAGCAAAACCCTACATGTAAATGGCTTTGATCCTACAACCAGCTTACAGGTACTTTCTATGAGCGGACAACTTATCCATGAAGTTCAGCCCAATAAAGCAGAATTCACAATTGACTGTCAGCGATGGACTCCTGGGATGTACACCTTAATATCCAACAATCAATCGATTCAAATAATTAAACAATAAAACAAGCATAATGAGTGCAATGAAAATACGATCATACCGTCGTTTCACCCTCCAATCGCTGTTAATATTAATCATTGGAGTGGGTGCTGCAACAATGTTGCAAAACTTAACCGGAACAACCGTGGCCGTGCAGAATGGTTCCAAAACCAATCTGGCCCCCAACACCTATTGGGTTGATTCTAGAAGTCATCACGAATTGGGGTTTGACCAGAATTCCTATATCCAGGCCATGGAACGCATTAATCAAATTAAACAAAGGCAAAACTTTTCACGTGAAGGTGATCTAGATAAGGAATGGAAAATTGAAGGCCCCGGTAACATCGGAGGTCGAATCAACGTGTTAGAAATCCCTTCTATTTCAGGCGACACCATGTATGCTGGAGCACACAACGGCGGTGTATTCAGAACACACGACGGAGGAAAGTCTTGGAAACCAATATTTGATTTTCAAGCATACATGTCTGTCGGAGCAATAGCTGTTGATGGACAAAATATTTACGTGGGAACGGGAGACCGTAACTTTGGTGGAGGGTCAAGTATTGGTGATGGAATCTATTATTCGTCAGACTACGGTACCAATTGGAAAAAAATTGGACCCTATGATATTGGTTGCATTGTGGATATTTGTATCGATCCAAACGATAAATCAACAATGGTTGTCGGTACACTCGGATCGCCTTTAAAATCGTCTAAGAAAAGAGGAATTTACAGAACAACGGATGGTGGAGCTACATGGACCAATACTCTTTTTGTAAGTGACACATCGGGCAATTGCGATCTTATTCGAGATCCTAATAATACCAATACACTCTATTGCTGCTTTTTCAATCGTGTAAATTTCTATAGTACCAAAAGGTATGTTGCAGAGGGTCCTGATTCGAAAATTTACAAATCTACGGATGGTGGTGTATCCTGGAAACAATTGACTAATGGATTACCATCCGGCAAACTGGGAAGAATTGGGATTGATGTAGCCGCAACTAATTCTGATATACTATATGCGGTATACTCCGACACAGCTGGTAACGTCTTGGATATTTTCAAATCAACTGACGCTGGCGAAAATTGGCAAGGTTTGAATGCAACACAATCCGAATTAATCAAAGAAGCATACAATGGAATGGGATGGAGATTCAGCGCGATTTACATCAATCCATTTAATGAAAAACACATTGTTCTGACTGGGGTTGATATGTTTCACTCACTGGACGGCGGCAAAACCTGGTCTCAAAATGTGCCAGATTGGCAGACCGATGAAGTGCATGCAGATAAACAAGATGTAAAATTTCTGGATAAGAACTCTTTTGTGATTACAACCGACGGTGGACTGTATAAAACAACAGACCTTGGAGAAAACTGGCAAGACATTGAAGACATTCCTTTAACACAATTCTATGATATTACGGTTTCGGACCTTTTGAACGGAAAGTATGGAGGAGGTGCTCAGGACAATGGAACCACCATAGGTAATTCGTCAGATCTTACTGGGTGGACAAGACATTTTGGTGGAGACGGATTTAAGTTTACACCGACCTCACTTGGATATGACCTCTGCGAAACTCAGCTAGGAGGAATATTCATGAGAAGAACTAGTCAGTGGGACTATGATGAGCTGAAATTTGAGCAAACGGAGAACAAATCTTGGTTTACTCCCTACGAATTTAATGAAACAGCTGAAGATATTGTTGTTGGATCGGATAGGCTAATATACTTCGATAACTTGCCCAATGGTCGAAAGTACATTTCCACAAAGCTTACACGTGCTGGAACGGAAAGTTTGAGTACATACAAGCGATTTATTTCCGAATTGGAACGAGATGCCTCCAATCCTGATCACCTTCTAGTAGGGACGACAGACGGACTAGTTTGGAAGGGAAATATTATCGGTGGCATGAACAATTGGCAAAATATATCAGGAAATTGGGGTGAGTTCCGGGTGAGTTCCGTAAACCACTCCTCGGTAGACGAAAACACCTACTTCGTTGCTCTTACAGGATATATTAACCCGGATACCAGTTCCAAAATATTCAAGACGGTTGATGGGGGGCAAAATTGGACCAGCATTAGAGGGGATCTTCCTCAAATTGGTATAAATGATTTGCTCATTGAGCCAAATGGAAATGATCAAATTATTTTTGCGGCAACGGATGCAGGCGTCTTCCTTACGCAAAATGGAGGGGGCAACTGGGAAATGATGGGTACAAACTTGCCAACGATTAACGTAACCGAAGTTGAGCTTGACTATAAAAATGAAAGACTGATTGCAGGAACCTATGCAAGGTCTATTTGGTCCTACGACGTTTCGTTTTTGAAACTTGAACAGTCAACTGGGATAAATGAAATAAACTCCACGACATCAGTTTACCCTAACCCTACTTCAAATAAGTTGCATATTAAAGGTATTAAACCAAACACCAAGTTGAAGGTAATTTCTGTCAGCGGCAAAATAGTCGAGAAATTTTTGACCAATAGCGATTACGTTGTAATAAATAGCCAGAATTGGTCTCCTGGAATGTATACCGTTGTATACGACAATCAAGTTGCACGTGTTTTAAAACAGTAGCTTATTAATGAAAATTGAAATTACTTCAGGATTTCGTCTAAAAATATGGATGCTCTATGTAGTGGTGAGGCAGTAGATATAAGCATTGTTTGGCAAAAGTCCCAAATGGAAAGTTTATATGAGGGGTCAAAACAGAAACATTCATTGGCTCATAACGGTAGTGTCCAGATTAGTGTGTCTGGTTATTGCTGGAGTTTTCAATAATTTAATAAGTCCATTATCAAAATTTAGGTTCAAATTTAAAATTGTGAATTGGGTATTTATAAGCTTTTTCTCCTTTTTCTTTTGCGGTGCTAGTTATTAGCGCGAGCACAGCTTCTTCGTTTGGGGTGCTTTGGATTGTAAGTATCTCGAAGCAACTAATTGGAAGTTAGAACATAACTTTGGCGTTGGGTGATGTGTTCTTTACCCGCCATTTCATTGCACCGATCAATGCTCTTTTTAGCCAATTTTGCATCCGTGGGAAAAGTTGTATTATTCTCTTGAACCGTTGTGTCCGATAAAACCTGGTCTTGCTGTGCTGCTTTACCGTGGAGCGACACCGAATAAGCAAATATTTTCTGATCAACAACAA
>JAHDGY010000055.1 GCA_020631555.1 Flavobacteriales bacterium
AATTACTACCCGTAAAAAAAGTTAAACAACTACACGTACTACACCGGACGCTTACCACTGCCTAATGAAAACATCAATCCAATAATTCTTTGACCCAAACACTACTAACCGAATCGGGAAATCGAAGCACCATGTAGTGGTCTAAAAAAACTGGACAGGAAAAAATGAATTCTTAAATTTCTGTCAAATGAAAAGAACCCGACGAAAATTCAGTGGTTCGTTTAAAACAAAAGTTGTTTTGGAAGCTTTAAAAGAGCGCAAGACGTTGTCCGAACTTGCCGAACAATTCAATCTTCATCCGCATCAGGTTAGTGCTTGGAAAAAGGAGTTTCTGAATAACGCTGAAAAAGCCTTTGGAGATGACAAGCATCTTTTAAATCTTTCATCTCGCAAAGCTCAGAATCCAAAATCTCAAAATCAATATGTACTACACCGGACGCTTACGAATTGTCTATACCACTTTCAAAGACTGGTGTCCTTGCTCCAGCAATTCCTCTTTTGTTACGACTAGTCTATTAGGATCTAAGCCTAAATCCAGTAACGCCACAATAATCTTATTTCGCAAAGCCTGACTTTTATTATAGGCCAAAATTTTATTGCTGATTTCTCCCGTTGCCGGAATAGTTGATGTACTCGATTCTATAGACACCTGAACATATCCCATTTTTTTAATCCCTTGTGCTAACTGACTTACCAATCCAACAAAATTAGGCGATTCGGAATTCAACTTCTCATCGTTGGTTGCAAACTCCTGGTAAAACGGCTGAATATTAATTTGTGCAATTGGGATGTCCTGCTCATAAATTGGAATGATTTTTAAAAATTCGAAGCGACTGTATAAATTTGGAGCGAATGTCGAATCATCAAATTCAGGTCCTCTGATTATGGAAATCGGTCGAAAAAATCCATATCCAGCACTATCCTTTAGTTTAGGATTGAACTTTTCAAATAAATAATCTAATGCATTTACGGCCCTAATTTGAGCTGTTTCCAACTTGGAGTAATCGTTTGGTGAAGGTTCGTTTGAAGCGGCACTAACCACCAAAAATTTAATCTTTGATCCAGAGTTTATCTTGGCTGCAATTTCATTTACAAAACGTTTGAAAAACGCATCCTGAAATGATATTGTGTCTTGACCGTTCTTGAAAAACGCATAATAACATTCGAGGTCATTCTGAAGAAATTTTGCTGAGTCCAAAGCGGCTTGCGCTTTCAAAATACTATCTATTTCCAAGGCATACTCTTCCTCAGGCTTCTTATATTTAAGTCTCTTGTACTCCTCGAATTGTTGTATTAGCAAATTATCACTATTCGTAACTTCGCATACTTTTCTGATCTCTAAATTGGAAGAATCCAAACCAACCTCCTCCAATTTATTCGACAATTGATCTTCAATTTCATTCAATCGTTTTCTGGCCAACGTAGAATCTGGATTAGAAACAGTTAATTGCAACCGAATATATCCGTTGAGCATAGCCATTCTTGCCAGTTCATTTTCGAAGTCCAAATACTCCTCGGATTTCAGTTTTAACTTTCTTGACTTAGCCTGCACATACTGACTTCCCCACTCTAATTCAACAATTGTATCCGGTTTGGCTACTACAATCCCCTTTACATTCAAAAACTTCCTGAATTCATAATTTCTTGAAGCAAAAGTTAACTCCACAGATTTTGTAAAACTTCCACCCTTATTTGCAGGATCAAAAAAAAACGCCATGCTACCATCTTGGCCAGGTTGAACAGAATCAGATTGAAAGCTCACCGAAGTACATCCACACGAGGTATTTTGATCGATTAAAACTATGGGCGATGTTCCATTATTCTTAAAACTGAAGGTAGTTTGAACCATTCCCTTCTGAACGTCTACCAATCCAAAATCGTGCACTATCCGATCAAATTGAACCTCGCTTTGTGCGAAAGTTTTTCCTGCGATTGTGCACAACAATGGTATTAGTATGGGTAGTCTTTTCATTTATCCAGAAACTATCATTAGTAATGTCATACTAATAATCGCGCCAATAGTTCCAATTGCATACCCAAAGACTGCCAACAAAACACCAACAGGAGCCAATGCCGGGTGAAAAGCCGACGCTACAACCGGTGCAGAGGCTGCCCCTCCCACGTTTGCCTGACTACCAACAGCTAAAAAGAAAAATGGCGCCTTAACCAACTTTCCAACAGCTAACAAAAGAATTGCGTGAATAAAAATCCACAGGAATCCAACAAGAAATAAATATTGGAGCGTATCCCATTCTTTAATAACAATGCGAAAGTCCATTCCCATACCTATTGAGCCTACCAGAACATATAGAAATACACTCCCAAATTTGGAAGCTCCTAATCCCTCCATTTCTCGCGCTTTTGTAAAGGACAGCAACGTACCAAAAATTGTTGCGATGATAACCAACCAGAAAAAGCCACTTCCAAATGAAGTAAAGTATCGCCATGTTGACTCACTATTACCTTCTACCTCGGACGCAATAAACCCGGCTACCCGTGGCGAAATCAAATCTGAGAAAAAATGAGAAGCTCCTACCAATAAAAACACCAAGCCGAACATTACAAACAACGCATTGAAAGTTGGAATTTTCTGAACACTAGCCTGATAAGATTCCATTTTCTTCTTTAAACTACCAATAGCAGAATTATCTGCTTTGAAAAACTTATCTAGTTTTTCACTAATTCCTGCCCCATACAATAAGATAGCCATGAATACATTGGCTACAAACACATCTACAATGGCCATTACCGAAAATAACTTTCCACTTGCCTCTGCAATTTCTTTCATGGCAGCTTGATTGGCCCCACCGCCAATCCAGCTTCCCGCAACTGTAGCCAGTCCCCGCCAGGTTTCTCCCAATTGCTCTGAATGTAAGACCTCTGGATGAAAAAAAGAAACAACCCAGAGTGCGATTGGACCGCCAATCACAATTCCTAACGTGGCCGTGAGAAACATGATAAGAGCCTTAGGGCCTAAATTCAAAATCCCTTTCAAATCAATGCTCAAACACAACAAGATTAAACTTGCTGGCAACAGATACCGAGATGCAACAAAATATACATTGGACAGCTCTGATGAAATCAAGCCAGACGAATTCAACAAGGCAGGTATAAAATAGCACAGCAATAAGGCTGGAACGTATTTATAAAACTTTTTAAATTGAGGCAGTGTGGTAGAATGAAAAATAAGTCCTAATACCCCCAATAAAATTCCAAACACCACTGCATCGTTTGTTATCAAAGCAGTAGCGTTTTCCCCAGTTGAAATACTCAACAAGACCGAAATATGATTCATGTATAAAAAAGCTTTTCCGCGCTTAAATTAATCTTTTTCCGAAGACAGGTAGTCTAAGATACAAGCAATAAAAGGTACAGAATGAATCTGGTCAGTTCGAATTGTAAATAAACAATCAGTCAAAAAGGTAGACTCCCCTTCATAAATCATGTCGGGCATGATAGTGTATAAGCAATCAGCTGCAAATCCAGCCGAACCACCTAGATATACTCCTCTTCCCTGAATCGACATCAACAAATCGGAGGAGAAACGTGATTGGCCACGATAAATATCCTGCCCATCAATTGTATATGCTATTTCGCCAAGCAACAGCGAATTACCTAGAAAAACGGTATTGCCATCAATTCTAAGAAATACGTCCTGCGGATGTCTAGAATTTCCGGCAAACGCAGAATTACCTGAAATTGTAAATAGAATCTCTCCTACGTAAGTAGTATTGCCTTGGTAGAAGAACCCTTGCGCACGGCCATAACACGTTAGCAAAGTTAAAACAGATACGACTAAAGCTACTCTCATTTATTTACCACCGAATCCACTATATTTATTTCTTTTCTCTACAATTGGCCAAATTCATTTTTTAAAGCTGCAACTTGATGAGTATGATGCAAAAGATGGTATCGCCAAAATTTGAGCGTATTCAACAAACTCATTCTTCCAGTGTAAGGATGCCTCCCCCCCTTTTGCTTATTCTTCCGGCAATTCCAAAATATAGTTTCTCATCGCGTATCGAACAGTTTGCCACTGTTTTCGAAATAACTCTAAATCAACTGTATTTATTGGAGAAGCAACACCCTTTGGAGCTTTGAACTTCCCTTTGGTCTTCAAACTAACGAAAAGTGCTTGTGCTCTTTCCTTTAGTGATGGGACTTGTATTAAATACCTGTCCAATAGCTTTTTATACACATACCCAATTGTTCCAGATTCTGATACAATAAGATGATTACATACTTGTCCTATTGTCCAACTACCGCTTGCAGGAATTCGCGTAAAATCAACTCCTCTGAGCGATTCAAGAAACGAAATGCGTTCTCCTTCCATTTTATCCAGATAGCGTAATTGTTTCATCTTCGCAATTTAGGTAGGACAATTTACTGAATTTTCCTTCGATCAAATAGTTAATCTGTCAATCGCCCTTAACCAAAGAATATCACAACGTGTATTGTACTTTGTTCGGACTATTTCAGCTTTGAATTTGCCGCGTAATTTCTCCATTTCTCTAGCGTCAGCTCCATATCGATGGGAAGTCGCGATTCGAATCGCATAAACTCTCCGGACACCGGATGTTCAAACCCTAAAGTTCTAGCGTGCAGTGCCTGTCTAGGAATTTCAGCGAAACAATTATTTACAAATTGCTTGTACTTCGTAAATGTAGTCCCTTTCAAAATTCTATCCCCGCCGTACTCAGGATCATTAAACAGGGGATGTTTTATGTGCTGCATATGGACCCTAATTTGGTGTGTCCTGCCAGTTTCCAATTTGCACTCTACTAAAGTGACGTACCCAAACCTTTCGAGTATTTTATAATGCGTTACAGCGTGCTTACCGGTCTCCCCATCTGGGTACACCGCCATAATCTTTCTATTTTTTAGGGATCTTGCCAAATTGCCTTCTATTGTTCCTTCATCCTCTTCAAAATCTCCCCAAACCAATGCATTATACACTCTTTCGGTTGTTCGGTCAAAAAACTGTTTGGCCAAATGAGTCAAGGCATGTTCGGTTTTAGCTATAACCATGATTCCAGTCGTATTCTTGTCCAAACGATGCACAAGTCCTGGACGGCCATAAAAGTCTTTACGCTGTGGTAGATTCTGAAAATGGTATACTAAAGCGTTCACCATCGTTCCGGAATAGTTTCCGTAACCAGGATGCACCACCATATTTGCTTGCTTGTTGAGCACAACAACATCATTGTCTTCATAAAGAATATCCAGTGGAATATCCTCTGGAATTAACTCAATTTCCCTTATTGGATAAGGAAGTACAATTGAAATTTCATCTTCTGGATGAACCTTGTAATTTGGTTTTACGGCCTGTCCATTAACCAAAATGTTTCCTCCTTTGGCTGCTGCTTGCAGTTTATTTCTAGACGTATTGGGAATTCTGTCCATTAAAAACTTATCAATCCTTAACAGCTCCTGTTTCTTGTCCGCAATTATGTTGTAATGCTCAAATAATTCTTCGTTATTCCCTTCAGATGATTCTTCTGCCACCGGCTTCAATGTTGTACGATTAGTTTTCTCGTGCTGTGCCCTCCCCGCTCATCTGTTACTTTAACCAAATAAACTCCGGCATTCCAATGTGTTGTGTTTACTCTAACATGAGATCTTACGTGCTCTCGATGTTCTATTAGCTGACCACTGATATCAAAAACCGTAACATTATAGTTTTCAGAATCTGAGTTCATGCTGAGCATAAACTGATCTGAACTAGGATTTGGATAAATTTTGAAACTTAGATTTTCCTGTTCTTCAACATTTACAAGAGAAGTAACAGCATTCTTAAAAATTGGTCGAATCATGAGCGCACCCTTGAACGAAGTAGAAGAAAATCCATTTCCTAGATTATAGAAAATCCTATTAGAATGATCGGCATGTAAATCGAAACCTACATTTATCCTCACCTTTGCACCTTGTTGCCAACCTACATAAAATGTATTCCCTATAACAATAGTATCATTCGGTTCTATATAATATCGAACAAAGCCGTTCCTGCCGTTGTCGTATGATGGCTGACCTAATGTTAGCTTATTTTCATGAACTATTTGTCCCGGACCAGATCCATTATGATCCCAAACTGTAAGCTGAAAAATTTCATTGCTGGCATCGTTCACTGACGGAGCAAAATAAATGTCTACAGCCACCAACGTGTCTTCAATTTCAGAAGTAAATTGATAGGCCAATTTTGCGCCTGCATCCGCTTTTAAACCATAAGCCAATTCTGCTGTTCCGTCATCGTAAGAGTAGTAATCCTCAAAAACTTGAGTAAAGTTTACAGTATCGTTAATAAAATAAGTTCCCCCTGACTGTTCATAAAAATTCAATTGCACGTCAAAATAGGCGCTAGTGTCCTTTTGATTCGGGTTGAATTGAAATGAACCTACGGGCATATTCTGAACAAAATTTGACTTCGCATTGATATTGTTACTCTGCGATAATAATTCTGTTCCAACCGATACATTATCGTGTAATACCTCAAATCTAGTATCTGCCCACGTCAATGTTTGGTTACTGTTGTTCTGAATATCATAAGGAATATCGATTCTCATTCGATCACCAATATTAGTAGAAGTTTGATAGTGATTCCATGGAATAGCAGTATACCCCTTTAGTAAAGTCGTAATCGGGTATTTCCATGCCAAATCAACATAAATTGAATCCTTGTATCCATCGATTCTTTTATCACCCAATTCTACGTAATCGATATTCCAAACATCCACCATTCCATTTGGCGCCCCGTAATTCACAAATCTGAACTGAAAACCATTCTTAAAGTAGTCAATTCCCATAACTCGAATGGAAGCAAACTCATAAGGTTCTGCTTTCCCTGTACCTGTATCGCTCCAAACCGACGTCCAGATTTGCTTGTCTACATTGTAAAACTGCACCACAAGTGAATCATCTCTATCTGGAACTTCGCCTACTCCACCACGCTCGTAGAAAAAACTAAGGTACACAGAGTCACCTGTGCCATAGGCTCCACTTCCGTCAGGTTTTGCATAAAGGTTTATGGGTTTGGACGTTAAATAATCACAGGCTCGAGTCTTGTTACTGTTAAAATCGTATGGATAGCCATCAGCATCTAATCCATCAAAAGTGGCTACCCCAACTGACATTGGGTCCGCTGAAAATCCTGAATTCAAATACGCATTGTTATCCTGCCACAAGTACTGGGTATCTCTTGCTTGCCTACAAACGAAATGCATTAAAATATCCTTCTGCAAATAATCAGCCAAGCCAAATGCTCCAATCGTGGTTGAAGTGTCTTTCCCCCTTACTGTATCCACTTGCCGCAGGTTAGGCCATACCTCCAGTTCACTACAAGCAATTGGATAATTTGTCAATGCACATAAATCAATTTTTACAGACGAATTTGCCACTGTATCAATTACAACAGTATCCACTCCGCTAATATTCTTATGGGTAAAATAATAGGAATACGTAGTATCAACCATAAATTCATCCATTACTGAAACTGGCTTTCCATCCTTCCAGATTCTATAAAAAGTCGAATCCACGTATTGGTAAGAAAATTCCGGCTTTAGTAGGTCAGGAGTCACCACATGTAATGAATCTTGGTTGTAAACAGCGTATCCATTATTCACCGTTTTTGGTCCAGGATTCCAAAACGAATCGACAACACTAATATTAGGCCACGCCTTAACGGTGTCATAAATTTTTTCTGGGTAAGAACATAAATCCCTCACCGCAAGTGACACAAATGCATTAGCCTTAGAGGCTACCGAATCTTTTCCATTCTGGCCTTTGTAATAGGTATAGGAGTAAGTTGTATCGTCGCTGTAATTATAAATTGCCGCAACAGGGTTTCCGACTTCAAACAGTCGGTGTACTATAACACGATCCTGATGTAATTCGTTAACATCGCGGTAGGTAAATTTATCTCTTGAAAAGTCATCAAAAAACGGCAATTTCAGCGTGTCAAAACTAAATCGAAATGTGTTGCTTATTTGCGAACTTCGCAATGTCATTTGATGTTGTTCTGCTTTGTGCAGAGCTTTGTTTGCTTCTAGTGGTAAAAGCGATTCTTGCGCCTCGGCAAAAACTGGAACTAATGCCACAAATGCCAACAACAGTGTAGTACTACAAATTCTCTCCTGCAGAAACTCCCATCGTTGATGTTGAGTCCTTCTTTTCACAATTAAAATCTTTTATAAGTTTAAGTCTTATTTCTTTACCTCCTGGCACCATTCCACTTGGAATATCCACCAAAGATGGACGCTGAACTGCCACACGCGCATTCACCGAATCGATCCTATTTTCACATTCGGCAAATTCTACATTAATCACTAACGTCGAGCTTTGAAGCTTATTATTTACCTCATCCATTGTTAGACAATAAAAATCCAATAAAGGAGTTGGTAACGCACTTTTCCCCTGCCCTAAAACCAAGGTTATCAAGCTTCCCTTAGCTATTTTCTGACCAGCAACAATTGGTTTGTCTTTATGCAAAACATTAATTACACAATTGTTACAAGCTTCGTACGGTTTGTAAACTATATCATATTTAAATCCAGTAATATCCAATTGCGTTTGAGCATATTTTCTTGATTTATCGATTAAATCTGGAACAGCCTTCATCTGTACTTTACTAGAAATTACAGTTACATATATGGACCTTCCTGGTTTAGCTTCTGAGCCGATACTATCTCTTAACTTGTATG
This sequence comes from Flavobacteriales bacterium, assembly GCA_020631555.1. Lineage (GTDB taxonomy): Bacteria > Bacteroidota > Bacteroidia > Flavobacteriales_D > Parvicellaceae > JAHDGY01. The sequence goes on from JAHDGY010000055.1 coordinate 8,694, forward strand.
GATATGGACTAATTCTATACTCATAATTACGAAAATGTGGCTGCGGATCTTGCTTAACCACAGTTCCCTTCTTATACCCATCCAGGAAAATTTCATCAACAATTTTATACCGAAGACCATCCTTTTCCGTAAGAGAATCTAAATCATTAATGTGAACTCCCAAATAATCGGGAATTTCAATAGTAGTATCATGGTTGGTGTACGAGTGTAGCATATGAAAGCTTCCGAAAACCAAAACAGTGGCCACCCCCAACGCCAGTACAAAATTTATGATAAACGCTTTGCTAATCAGAAAGCGAATAATTCGCCCAACAAGATTATCCATTTTCCTTGTGAACATTACAATTCCCACAAGAACAAGTAGTGAAATAATTAATGGAAGTTCCAACAGTCCTAATTTGCTCAATTATACCGACAAATATAACAAAAGCCAATTGTTCGGAATTCTATTTAAGCAGCAAACAAAATTGAAATTTTGTTATGTGTGATAAAGTTCCAATTCCTTATGTTTAGAAGGATTTAGCTAATAGGTATTGAGCTAAGTTTAATATTTTTCCTTGTTGCAGATTATGCTGAAAACCGACTAAACATTCAAATTGTTAGCAACAACCTACGCGAAATTAGGGTTTCAACCTCCTAGAATGCCCTCAATTTGATGACCAAATAAGGTTAGAAGTTCACTCACCGATAAAACAGACACTAAGTCGAAAACCAAAGGAAATGAAATACTTAAATTCGAAATTTACTTGATATCGACACGACGCAAACCATTTTAGAAAAGCTATGAAAATAAAATTGCGTCACCTTGTTGTTGGAATTTTAGCGGTTTCAGGTATCGCTAAGGTTCAAGTAGTTAATATTCCAGACAGTAATTTCAAAAAGGCCTTGATCGAGGCTTCGTATGACCGTAACCAAGATGGAGAACTGCAGATTTCCGAAGTCCATAAAATTACTTCTTTATCGCTTGTTAAGAAGGAAATAAGTTCTTTGGAAGGGATTGAAAAATTTGAAAATTTGGAAGTCTTGGACTGTTCATTCAATTCCCTGTCTAAGTTGGACGTTTCAAAAAAACGTCCAACTGAAAACACTTGGTTGCCATAGATGCAGCTTGACCAAATTGGATGTTACCAACAATAAGGATTTGGAAGTCTTGTCCTGTGAATGGAATGGACTCCTGGGCTTGGATGTGAGTAAATCTACTAAACTACGCAAGCTGAGCTGTGAAGTTAACAACCTGCTTGCATTGGAAGTAACCAATTGCACGGAACTAACATATCTGCATTGCGGTTGGACCGAAATAATATCGCTTGATGTGTCTAATTGTTTAAAATTGGATGCGCTGCGGACCACACGTACCAACTTAAAGTCGTTAGACTTGTCCAACAACGTAGATTTGTTATGGGTAGATTGTAGTGTTAGTTCCGTAAGTTCTATTGATGTTTCCAAATGCACTAAACTGAAGCATTTGGATTGCTCAAGCAACAAAATCCCTGAACTTGATGTACCCATGCTGCTAGATTTAAAAGAGTTAGATTTTGGGTTCAATAACGAACTAAAACAAATTGATCTTTCTCAAAATCAGAAATTGGTTGTTCTCGGGGCCAGCGAACTGGATTCACTACCTTCTATCGATTTTAGTAAAAACCAAAATTTAATACGACTAAATGTGGCTGGGAGCGAATTTGAAACGATAAACCTATCAGCCAATACTAACGTGAAACAGCTTGATTGTTTCGAATCCTTTAATTTGACTGCACTGGATGTCTCTAAAACAGATTTAGAGAGACTAACTGCCTTTAGGTGTCCAAAACTCTCGTGTATTCAAGTCAATCAACTTCAGCTAGATACTTTTGCTTATGCATCTTGGACAGATGAGGAAGATCGGCCTTATTTAGAGTGGATGAAAGATGATTCTACAACATTTAGCTTAGATTGCCCTCAGCAAACCTCAACTGCAACTGGCGAGATTGAAGAACTTTTGAAATTGTATCCAAACCCGTTTTTAATGATGAGTTGATAATTAATCTAAACGAATCTTCGATTAGTAGCATAGCGTTGTTATCCCCATCTGGTCAAATAGTTGAAAATTTTGAAAAACCAGAAACTAAGTTAAACCTGACTCATATTTCTCCCGGTAGTTACATTTTGAGGTTAATTTCTGGGGAAAATGTACTCCATCGTAAAATCACCAAACAATAAAAGACTACAGTTAAGTTTAAAGAAGTCCAAGTGCAAACCGCACTATTCGACAAAACAGAATTTCTATGAAAAAAAATAATATTTTACTGCTATTTGCGATGCTCAATTAACCTTTGATTTATTTGACGCGAGAAGTGTTCTAATTGAACACAACGAGGTACATCCAGTAGCAGGTACTTTTGCGCAGAAGATAACTACCAACGAATTAAAGCCTGGCACCTACTTGGTTCGGAAAATTTCAATTTTCAGAAAGTCTTGAAAGTGAATATTGCTGGCTGATTTTGGACTCGAAGTCATAACGATTTAAAGGGTTTTAGGTGCCACAAATTTCTTTTACTGTTAATATTGATGTTACCATTTATTCCTAGTTTTGGATAAACTAGCGGAAGTCAATGAAGAGAATAGCAGTACTGCAAGGCGGGTATTCTAAGGAGAGAATTATATCGTTAAAAAGTGCCCCAACAATTTTTCAAAATATCGATAGATCGTTGTACTTTCCGATAATGGTCACGATTGATCAAAACGAATGGACAGCCGAAGAAAACGGGACACAATACACTATTGATAAGTCTGATTTTTCGTACCGTGCAAATGATCAACATTTTCAATTTGATTGCGCAGTTATAGTAATTCATGGTAGCCCTGGAGAAGATGGAAAGCTTCAGGGCTACTTTGATATGATTGGCATTCCTTACTCAACTTGCAGTCAATTCAACGCAACACTTACTTTCAACAAATTCATGTGCAACCGGGTTTTGGGATCGCATGGTTTTGCAGTTGCTAAAGGACTGTTAATTGATGTTGAAGATTCCGTTCCTAGCGATTTAGAATCTACTCTAGGTTATCCGGTGTTTGTAAAGCCTGCACAAGGAGGATCTAGTTTTGGTACTAACCGGGTCAACGAACAAAGTGAACTGGAGTCTGCTCTGCATAAGGCGAGAGAACATGGCGGTGCTGCTCTAATAGAAGAATTTTTGGATGGCGAAGAATTTACTAATGGCGTTTACCGATCTCAAAACGGAGTAATGGTTTTACCAATCACACAGATAAAGACTTCGAATGAGTTCTTTGACTTTGATGCAAAGTATAAAGGCGAATCAGACGAAATTACACCAGCCCCTATTAGTCAAGATCTTGAGAATAAAATCAAATCGATAACCAAGCAGGTTTATGAATTGCTTGGCCTTGATGGAATTTGCAGAGTGGACTACATCGTTAGAGAAGGTGTTCCATTCTTGGTAGAAATAAATACGGTTCCAGGTCAGTCGGCTGAGAGTATTATCCCGAAAATGCTAAAATGTCAAGGTCTTGAATTAAAAGAAGTGCTAACCGAAGTTATCGAATTGGCTTCGTTTAATTAACTGACATACATCTGATAAAATCACGGGCCGCTTGCATTTGGGTATACATAATCTTGTCATCGTTAACAAAAGCTACCTTTTTGCGGAAATTGGTCAACAATTCTTCAATTGTTACTGAAGATCGTAATGGTTTTCTAAATTCAATCGCCTGAGCTGCATTAAACAACTCAATGCCCAGAATTTGTTCTACGTTAAGCACCACTTTCATCAACTTAGTTGCTGCGTTTGCTCCCATGCTTACGTGATCTTCTTGACCATTTGAAGAATCAATGGTATCTACTGAGGCCGGAGTACAAAGCTGTTTATTTTGGCTCACGATAGAAGCCATAGTGTATTGCGGAATCATGAATCCTGAGTTTAATCCTGGATTGGCGACCAAAAAAGCTGGCAGTCCTCTGGTTCCTCCAATCAATTTGTACGTACGTCGTTCTGAAATGCTTCCTAATTCGGCCAAAGCAATTGCCAATTGATCCATTGCCAAGGCCAATGGTTGTCCATGAAAATTACCTGCCGAAACTATCAAATCTTCATCTGGGAAGATTGTGGGATTATCCGTTACAGAATTAATTTCCGTTTCGACAACCTGTTCTACGTAATTGATAACATCTTTACTTGCCCCATGAACCTGTGGCATACAGCGAAATGAATAAGGGTCTTGAACATTGACTTTCTCTTGGTTAATCAGTTCACTTCCTTGGAGGTACTTCCTGATATTTCTAGCCGTTTGCAATTGTCCAGGGTGGTTTCGAACCAAATGCACATTGTCCTGAAAGGGGTCAATTCGTCCATCGAATCCTTCCAAGGATATTGTCCCTACTAAATCACAAGCCTCACTTAGGTGTTTGGCTCGAATGAGTGACCAAACCGCATGTGCACTCATAAATTGCGTTCCGTTAAGCAACGCCAACCCTTCCTTTGACTGAAGTGAAATCGGCTGCCAGCCTAATTTTTGTAAGGCAATATGTGCTTCAACTACTTTGTCCTCGAAGTAAACATGCCCCTTTCCAAGTAGGGGTAATGACAAATGTGCTAAAGGAGCCAAATCTCCAGAAGCCCCCAACGAACCTTGTGCGTAAACCACAGGCATCAGGTCTACATTATACATCTGAATTAATCGCTGAATCGTTTGGAGAGACACCCCAGAATGCCCATACGACAGTCCTTGAATTTTCAGCAAAAGCATTAATCGGACTAGGTCTTTGTCAACCAATTCCCCAGTTCCACATGCGTGGGACATTACTAGGTTTTCTTGCAAGCTAGACAGCTTATCACTCGAAATCGTAGTATTACACAACGACCCGAAACCTGTATTTATTCCATAAATTGGGGTCTGGTTAGAAGCCAGTTTTTCATCCAAATATTTCCGGCAATTAACAACTTTTTTCTTTGCATTTTCCCCCAACTCTAGTTTCAATCCACTTCTCAAAATTTCTGCAATGCGATCAACCGAAATTCTATGGTCGGATATCTGATGATGGTTCATGCTGGTGATTTTATTTTAATTGAGAAATTAATTGCTCGATGGTTAGTGTCTGTTGAGATCCATCATCCATGTTCTTAACGGTCAAGTTCCCAGCAGCCACCTCCTCACTTCCCACCATCGCAACATGTTTAATTCCTTTGCGGTTAGCAAAAGTCATCTGCTTATTCATTTTAGCTTTCTTCGGATAAATTTCAGCAGAAACTCCCGCTTTTCTAACTTGATTCAACAACTTTAAACAATATGCTTCCTCCTGAGGACCAAAATTTACAAATAACAATTGGGTACCGTTTAACGAAGCCTCTGGAAATAATTTAAGCCCTTCCATAACATCGAATATTCTATCGGCGCCAAATGATATTCCAACGCCGGAAACGTCCTTGAGACCAAATATTCCAGTCAGGTTATCATACCTTCCTCCGCCAACGATGCTTCCAATTGACACACCATTGGCCTTCACCTCAAATATGGCACCCGTGTAATAGTTTAAACCGCGAGCCAAGCTTACGTCAAATTCCAATTTGGCGCTTCGAAGGCCAATTTTTTCAACAGTATTGAATATAAATTCCAATTCTTCCAATCCTTTCTTTCCGACTTCAGATTCCTGAACGAATTTGGAAATCGTTTCCAGATTTTTTTTCGCGTCCAAACCTAAACTAAATAGAGATCTTATTTTTTCAATTGCCGCATCCGAAACACCACGACCAGAAAGTTCTTTAACAACTCCTTCTTCCCCTACTTTATCCAATTTATCAATGGCCATTGTTATGGTCATCATCTTGTCTGACTCACCAACAACTTCGGCAATTGCAGTTAGAATTTTTCGGTTATTCAATTTTATAGTGAAATCTGGAATTCCAAGATTGGTCAAAACCTCATCAATCAGCTGTACCAACTCGACTTCACAAACCAAAGAGTCAGTTCCTACAACATCGGCATCACACTGTACAAATTCCCTGTACCTCCCACGCGCCGGTCTATCCCCTCTCCAAACAGATTGAAGCTGATACCTTCTAAAAGGAAAGCTAATCTCATTTTGATTCTGTACCACAAACCGTGCAAAGGGAACAGTTAAATCGTAACGCAACGCCAAATCGCACAAATGATGTTCTTTTGCTCCTCTACTCTCTTTGTCTACAACAGATTCAACCGCGGAATCAAATTTCTCACCACGACTTAAAATCTTAAATAGTAGTTGATCTCCTTCCTCTCCATACTTGCCGGTTAATGTTTTCAAATTTTCTATCGCAGGAGTTTCAATGGCCTCAAAACCATAAATCTGAAATGACTTTTTTATGGTTTCAAAGATGAAATTTCGCTTCGCCATTACATTGGGCAAAAAATCTCTGGTTCCTTTTGGTATGGAAGATTTACTCATTGTCGAATCTGTTGATTATGAACAGCCGGCAAATTTAAGATTTGTACAGTTAAAAATCACCGTAGCGTTAGATTTTAGCAAGTGGGTAGTTGCTATTCCTCTCCATGCTTTTAAATGTAGAAATGCGTTCCCTACTAAATGTCTCAATTTGTAAGTTTCTTTTTCGCAGCCTCTTAGGTTCTTTATGAGTGGAATCCGGACGATTCGCACTAAAAAAATTGTGGTTACCACTGACTCTAGACATCATTATCCAATTGCTACCAATCGGCTCAAGAGAAACTTCTTCACTACTAGAAATCTCAGGTGTGGGTCTCTGATATCACTTATATTAAAACAACCAATGGATGGCTTTACGTAACTGTTATATTAGACCTGTACAATCGAAAAATCGTTGGTTGGTCTCTAAACAACAACCTCTCGGCTAAAAACACCACAATTGCAGCTTGGAATATGGCAATTAGAAATCGACCGCTAACTCAGAAGCTTATTTTCCATTCCGACAGAGGCGTACAATACGCTTGTGGTGAATTATCTAAACTTTTAGAATCTAATCCAATGGTCATTAGAAGTATGAGTGGAAAAGGAAATTGTTGGGATAACGCAGTGGCCGAAAGTTTCTTCAAAACTCTAAAAGTAGAGCATGTTTATAGACAACACATTCAAACTAAACAACAAACCGAGATTGGAATATTTCAATGGATTGAAACATGGTACAATCGACAGCGAAGACATTCTGCTTTGGGAAAGCTAACTATTATCGAATTCAATAATCTAAATAATATCAAAAAGGTCGCTTAACTAATTTGTCCACTTTTTTGTAGGAAGTCCAGTCGGGTGGTAAAAAAGCAAGACCGTGTTTCGGGTTCCTTGACCTGGACGTTGGAAGATTGTGCAACGGGAGTTTATGGGTTAGAAATTTTTTCAAATGGAAATAAAACCGTTCAAAAGGTTATTGCGCACTAGTTCTGATAGTTGTATTCATTGGTGATCCTGAGTGGCGGATTTAATATGAAACTTAATTGCAGAATTGCTGTAAAATGGTTGTGGGAATGGAAAAAGTAGTTACATTTGTCACCGATTACAAACGAAGTAAGACAATTGGTCCGGTAGTTCAGTTGGTTAGAATACCTGCCTGTCACGCAGGGGGTCGCGAGTTCGAGTCTCGTCCGGACCGCTGATAGTAAAAAGCCTTAGAATATTCTGAGGCTTTTTTGCTGAATTATAAGGGGGAATATAAGGGGGGAATATCAAAAAGTCCTAAAAGGCCATGAGGGCAAAAGAGCCCCGAAAGCCCCGTCACCTCTGCCATGAAGCTAAATTAGCGCCGTGCATCCAACTAAAATCAAAAAGTCCTAATCCGGTATCTTTTGTCCATAAAATGTCTCTATGGCCTCCTAAAGCCCTTAAAATACCTTCATCACCTTTCAAATAATTGACTATCAAAGGTATTAAGTGTTTATAAGGGGGGAATATCAAAAAGTCCTAAAAGAAAGAAGAGCAAAAAAGCCCTGAAAGCCCCCGTGGGCGTGTCCTAAGCTCAAATTAACCCTGAATACCCTAAGAAAATCAAAAAGTCCTAATCGGGTATCTTTTGTCCAAAAAATGTCCCTGCGGCCTCCTAAAGCCCTTAAAACACCTTTATTACCTTTCAAATAGTTGATGATGTGAGTTTTAAGTGTTTAAAGTCTACTTAAAAAGTCCCTTTATTGCAAAATTTCGGCTCAGAATCTTGATATGCGGTTTTGGGTTGGATATTCGGTAAAATATCGAGTTATATATTCAAAACGGTGTAAAAAAGGAGTTATACGAAGTGATAAAATTCCATTTAGAGATATATATATGCATGATTTTAATGGATTGACAGGGGGTTAATGCCATGTAAGTAATTATGTTTTGCTTGAAAAACAGTTGTTTAGCCTTTTTGTACGTGTGTGACGCAGTGAAAGCCTACTAATTGGTATCAGATGCCGCTAGCGCCTTAATTATATAAATCTCTAAAAGTGGAGTTATTCAGGGTTTAGCACGCAGGTAATCCTATAAATAGCTCGTACATTCTTTTTGTCTAACGCGAAGTCTTCATTTTCCGAAGTCCTACAGATAAAAGCTTCATTTTCATAATCGCTAACCCGTAATTCAACAATGAAAATATCATTAGTAGTAATAACTAGATGTTTGTGGTTCGGGTGTGGGTGTGCTGATTTACAAATAGACTTTACTCCAATCACAGATCCTTCTTTGATAGCGGGATAAAACGCAAATCCATGTACCGAAAAGAAAGCTTGTGTCATTGCAAAATTAGGCGGACTACTAATATATTTGTCTGGCGTAAGGTCTTTGTTGTCAATATCAATTGGTGTTAAATCATTGTTGAGTGGAGATCTGAAATAAGGAACTAAAGCGCCCGTGCATTTATTTTCCTTTTCAGTCGTTGTAGGGCTTGTAATATCCTTTTTAAGAATCGGTCCTTTACCGGTTATGATCCATTCTAGATTTATCTCAGTGTAAGTTGAGATAAATCGGTATATATTGTCCTCGCTTAGACCGGTATTTTGATCTAAAACACCATTAGCGATGCCTGTTTTAATATAAAACTGTCTCCTACTAATGCCTTCATTATCAATAATGTATCGTATTCTTTTTTTTGCTGTTGATAGATTTTTAGTCATTTTATGTCTTAGGTTTATATAAATCTCTAAATTTGTTTCCATGCAATTAGACATAACATGGTAAAACAAGATAAATGTAGTAAAGATTATATACAATCTGCATACGGTGACACCGGACATATTGCAGATATTACTGGTTACAGTCCGCAATACGTAAGAATGGTACTGTCAGGATCCCGGAATAATGGTCTGATTATTCGGACTGCTAAACATCTCATCCAGTTTAGAGAAGACCTAAAATCTTATACAACCAAATACAAAAAATCGCTGAGTTAATTATGTACGAATACCACAGCAATATTCTTTGCATTAAATCAAACTGGCTATACGGAGCAGGAGCCATAATTACAAGGGTGAACTATCAAAACCTCACTAATCGTGGTCAAGTGAATATTGTAAGAAAAGGCGGCAACGGCAGAACTGCTTTAATCGAATTCGATTCAATTCCACCCCGTTTTCGCACCAAGATTATTGAGCAGCTAGGAGATCCAAAAGAAATAGCAGTTGAAAAAAGCCGTCTTGAACGGAATTTGCACCACGATGAATTAGCTGCTGAATT
>JAHDGY010000056.1 GCA_020631555.1 Flavobacteriales bacterium
TATAAATAATGAATAGAATGAAAAATCAACCAACAACAGAACTTAATCAACAATCCGAAACTACTTTATGTGCAAAGGTCTCTTAGAATTTAACCCCAAAATAAGACGCATGATTTACTCCACTAATTGGATCGAAAGATTCAACAAAAGTGTAAGAAGAACTCTGAAAATCAGAGGAGATTTTCCAAACGAAGAAGCTGTGCTCGCGCTAATAACTAGCACCGCAAAAGAAAAAGGAGAAAAAGCTTATAAATACCCAATTCACAATTTTAAATTTGAACCTAAATTTTGATAATGGACTTATTAAATTATTGAAAACTCCAGCAATAACCAGACACACTAATCTGGACACTACCGCGATTGTTCCTCTATTAGGTCAAATAAGGGCCTAAAACTAGTTTTTAAGGAGCGACTAGGTAATATGTAATTTATTATACTCTGCAATCATTTTTGTCACACAATTATCCCAATGGAAATGTTTGTTCACGAACTTTCTTCCATTTAATCCGATTTCAAATCTAATCGCTGGTGTACCCATCATCAATTATCATTTCATTTTTTGTTTAGCGATCAGATAGAAAACGTGCTGAGTATATACGTTTGCAAATATCTTCTATTTTCCAATTGCGACAGTACTCGGTAACAGAATCCGTTATGGAAAGTATTGAATTTAATCCAATTTCAGAAACAAAAACTGTAGTAACGCCCATTCATAACCCCCTAGAATTGAGTTGTTCAATTGCCTTTTCGTGGGTAATGAACTCGTATCCCCGCTCCTTCAAATGAACGATAAGCCACTCATACCAAGCTTTCCAACTGCGAAAGCTCTTGCTGTAATAACGATCGTGAAATAGAATAGAGAGGTACTCTAGTTTGACTTCTTCTGCTCGTTCAATCTGCTCTAAAGTCCAAGCCTTCGCCTGATCCAAGTTCCGGGCCTGCATTCGGCGCTCACCGTTGATTGCCCATCCGTCCATGACTTGCAGTGGAAATTCCCACATGTTGCCAATTTTGTAAGGATTCTTGAACCCGCTATCAGTAGCATCGTAAGTATATCCGGACTTTTCCATGTATTCAAACGTGTGGTCGTTCTGGCGAAGGTAATGCATCCGAATCCCAAACTTTTCTAGGCCTGAAATGCGCTGAAATGTGCAGTACTCCTTTTGCATTTTGTCTTGAGCATCGAAATCGATTCCATGCACTCCGACTTCAAATCCTTTTGCCACCGCACGTGGCACCCATTTCTCGACATGCTTCAGCTTATAGTTCAAGCCAACTCCGTTGTTCACCCCAAAGAAGAATGTTGCTTTAATTCCTTGCGAATCGTTGAACTCCATCACCTCATCAACGCGTTGCCATTGGTTTTTGAAATAATCTCCCTGACGAGAACAGAATTCATCAAGGCCAATCTTACCTGAAAGGAGCTCCAACTTAGAGCGCACCTGAAACTTCGGTAGAATTAAATCTTTCCAATGTTCCCAAACCGTCATATGGTCAACATCGTGCGATATAATGACCTTCTTTGGCATTAGAACCACTCTCGTTTTTTGAATTTCAATGCCATCTCCAATGGAATGCTCGCCTTGCTCACACGAAAGTAAGTAGCGATTTCTCCGCCGAAGCTACGGAAGTACTTTTCGACTGCGGGAATCATCGAGCCTTCAAAATCAAATATCTTAAGACCTATGCTCTTCGCGTGCTGGATACCATGCCAAAGTGCCAATGCTCCGGCCCCTGAATGTCCATTATTATGATCGTAACCAGAGAGCAAATAAAATGCACGACCGTTGTAGTGTAAACAATGGATGGCCGCAATTGGTCGACCGTCTAGCTTCGCTACAAATGAGAACGAGTTCTCCTCATTACAGAATTTGGTCATCAAATGCGTGAGAAGCTTTTTATCAAAGCCTTTGTCTTTTCGATCTAATGATTTCGACACCATTGAGATAATCAATTCGAGGTCGTGCACCTGCTCCACAGTAACCCCATCTTTCTCTGCCCTCTTGATGTCGTTGCGACGCTTGGGATCAAAGTCCTCCCAGATCGTTTCCGACGTGAGATCAATTAAATAAGTATACTGCGGTACTGCCTTGTATTCTTTCCAGATGAACGGCTGTAAATCGTGGAATTGTCCATCAAGAGCAACGGTGACCAACTTGACCCCAAGCCCGTCAAGGAACTCAACCAACGCAGCCATAATCTTCTTTTTCTGGTCTTGAATCTTAAAAAGTTTCCCACCTAGCGGCTTAATAAACGGTCCCACAAACGGAGTATACATTGGCTCTCTAACCGCCGAAACTCCCATTTGTTTCTGGAAACTCAAATGAAATCCCCCCATCAGCTGACCATCCTTTTGGTGGATACCGTACACTTTAATATCGTCTTGAAGTGATAACCAGGCCCGCGTATTAAAAACGGTCCCATATTTCGCGCATAGTCTGTCGTACGCCTCGAATTTATCACTATCCAATTGTCGAATGGTCACTGCACAAATCTACTCGGATTTCAGGATTTCTCGATAGACTTCTGTAAGAACTTTGGATTCTTCTTCCCAACTGTAGTTTTCCCAGGCGAGGTGTTTTCCCTTCTGCCCCATGGCTTTGGCCTTTACTGGATCAGATAGCAACTCCTTGATGCTATTAGCAATAGCATTTACATCCATCGGATCTGTAAACAACGCACACCCCGTATAATGCTGCTTCCAAAAGTCGAAATTGGACATAATCAATGGTAGCTGGCAGGCCATATACTCGAACGCTTTCACAGGCAGACTCTTCATATAATTAGATTCGGGCGCCAATAAACAAATCCCTATATCAGCAGCCTGCAGATGCGAAAACACTTCCTCTAGAGTCATAAAACCAAGATAGTCCACCTTCGACCATCCTGGCAATGCTCGACACTCCGCCTCATACTCATCTCCTTCCCACGCCCCAATCAATCGGAATTCCAACGGAATATCAATTTTCTCCAGACTTTGTATGGTTTCTTTGATGCCTCTAATTCTAGAGATCCCGCCAACATAAATCAACATGGGGACTTCTGGTTTTGGCTTCGGATCTACCTCGGTGAATTTTAGAATGGGCACATTTCGAATCAGCACTTGCTTCGGTTTCGGAAAGCGCTCCACAATCTCTGGAATCACTGAAATCACCTTGTTGAACAAGTGTCCCGATATCCACTCTAAAAATCGAACCGCACCGGCTACTACCCATCGCACAGCCTTCGGTCCGATGTAATCTTTACTAGTAATTTGATGGGGCACATGCTCATGAGCATCGTAAATGACATTCTTTCCAGTAATACGCAACCATATACCTAGTGGGATCAATTCCGGATCGTGGAAATGAACAATTTCCGCCTTGGTTTTGCGCACCTTCCGCAATGCTCTCCATGGCTTAATTATCATTCTGCTAAACCTGTTGCTAGCCTGCCCCAGTGCATGAACGGCGACGCCGCCAACTACCTCATCCTTGTCATGATTAATTACCAAATGAACATCATATCCTTCTTTCGCCAGCGAAACACATTGCTTGTAGAAAATACGATCATCAAACATGCGATGAACCGTAGACACATGGCAAACGGTGGTGGTCACGTCGTGTTCTGCACGCGAATTTCTCAAGAAGAATAATCCGATGAGTCCGAATGCCCATAGTCCATGAGTCAACCCAGCGGTGAGCAATCCTGTATTGACGAATAGCCAAACGATCAGGAATATCAATCCAAGGTAAATCAAATGCAATCTCAGGTACTCGACAAACTTCACGATTAATGCCGCTGCCGTTACAAATGCGAACGCACCAAAGTACCCGAAATTCATAAAGCCATCTGCGATAATCCCTGTGTTAGCGCTGACCTTGGGGTCACCATAGATAACTTCCCCCATGAGTTTGGCAGGCGCCAATTCGTACGAATATTTATACCAACGACCCAGAATGCTATAGGATAGATGCAACGGTTCGTTAGCGAAGTAGTTAAAATAGCTTCCGGTGATTTGTGCCGGCAAGAACAATAAGCGTCGTACGAAAATGCTTTCCAACATTATCTCATTGCTAGTAGCTGTAAGGATTCGTCCGAGAAGCAAAACGCCAATAATACCGATAATTAGCCACCCAATTTTGCGGTTGATGGTCTTTCCCAAGGCAGCTAGGAAGAAAATCAAAATGACCGAGAAGAAGAGCGTCTTATTCGGGTCCATAGTATACAGTAAGAACATGCACGCGATCCCCGTACCGACCATCCACCAACGTTTCTGTACTACTCCCATCCCCATAATCGCCGGGAATATGAAATACTGCAAGCCGTAGCGCATGTAACTCGTATAGGTGTTACCGTATTGCGAAGTAATCTTTCTCAATTCGTAGAATCCCTCGGAATCTGAGAAGAACAGCATCGCTTTGCTGAACTGCAGTGGAAATTCCCCGAAGAACGGAGCAAACAATGCTACTCCAATTAGGGTAAGCACGGTACCACCAATCTTGTCTGGCACTCTCGGCAATCGATCTAGAAACCCGAAATTGACGTTGAGTAACATGCTCATTGCAACGAACTGAATTCCGAAAATGGGAATCATCACGTCTGTTGGCATATACATGTGAAGCACCAAGGTTGGAATGACAATGAAAAACTGGACAAGGAACGTGATAAAATAGCTCATCGGTGGGACCCCGTTCCTGAAAAACGGGACCATTGAAATAAGGAAAAACCCTACTGATATAGCGCAACGAGTTCCGTCGAATTCATTAAGAAAACCTCGGTGCTCCCAGTTTACGCTAATAAATGTCTGGTAATTCCAGATCAAATAAGCGAACAAGCCGACCAGAAAAAAGAAGTGCAACTTTCGGTTTTCCCAAGCTATTTTAGCCACTTGTTTAGCCACTTGAATCACGACGCAAATGTAACCGAATTCACATCATAAATGTTAGCACTTTGCTATTAATTTCGCCCCTGCACCAAACAAAGCACTACCTTAGTTTCGTTCAACCCGGGACTGGCAGCAAATGGATATCAAAAAGATTTGGAAATCGACTCTTGTGCGCAACTCACTTTTGGCTAGTCACTAAAAAGCTATTTTTGCACGGGGAAGAAAAATCATTATGAGCCAACAAAGTAAGACCTACAATAAAGACCGCCTAAAATTGGGTATCTACAATCGTATTTCCGGTATAGACAAAAAGCTAAAAACTGGGATGCAAAGCATCATCATGCAGCTGCAGGTCAAAAAACTAATTCCTGAAAACATCCAAGCTATTGAACTTTTTGGGATGCACGGTTTGTGGCACACCAAGGACTATATCGGGTTAGTGAAGCATCTGGACATCTTTGAAATCGATCCGAAATACCAAGCTTATAGCAAGAAGGCTTTAAAGAATTATCCGGTCGATTTTTTTCAGGAGGATTCCATTGCTTTTGTCAAAGCAACTGACAAAAAATACAATTGGATCGTGAGTGACAGCCCATACTCGGGCCCATTCTACGGAAAAGATGGCCTTCCTTTGTTTTTCGATGACATGATCCGATGCGCGTCAGAAAAAGCGGTCATCATTATGAATATTCACTCTGAATATCTTGCTGATTTCATTGCCCTGCAAACGAAAATTCACGAACGAATAGACAATAGAAAGGTAAAAGATCTGTTTTTTTACACGCGCAACGAGCAAATCACCTACGCGGTGATCGTCCTCAATTAATGAAGCAAGTCAACTCGCATATCGCCTAAAGATGGATGTGAAGAAACTCTGGCAATCCACCTTCGTTAAAAATACGGCGATACTCTTCGCCGGCACAGCATCGGCCGCAGCTATTAACATTGCGTTTCGCACAATCTTAGCCCGGCAATACACCCCGGAAGATTTTGGTACCCTCTCTCTTTTGGTGACACTTGCCAGTATCGGAGCCATTATGGTTACCGGGCGTTACGAGTTCGGAATCCTCAACCCAAAAGAAGATCGAGAAGCGAAAGGATTGTTGGCGATAGCCATCCGCTCCGCCTTGTTTTTTTCGGCTTTGTTGGCAGCAATCATTATCCCGTTTCAGTCCATGGTTGCCGGATGGATGCAAGTCAGCGATCAGCCCCATTTGGTGTATTTGCTACCCGCCGCAACATTCTTTCTCGCGGCCGTGGTATCCATTACCGAGTACAGCAACAGGAATAAATTCTATTTGACCATCGCCACTTCGCGGATCACTCAGCGGGTATCAGAGGGCGGACTACAAATCGGATTAGCATTTTTGCAGCCGCTTTACTCCAACCTGTTGTTCGGCCGAATTTTGGGGGACGCTACTGCTTTTTTCACCATTCTCATTCGTAACAGAAAGAAAATCGGAAACGCATTTACAATACCGCGCTCGGAACTGAAAGAGATTGCCAAAAAAAATAATTCCTACCCCATCAAGTTACTGTTGCCTCAAACCATGGCGTCGTTGTATGGCAAAGCGCCTTTTATTTTTATCATTTGGCAATATAGCTCGAAGGAATTAGGATTCTTTGCCTTTGCGTCGCAGATGATTGCCATTCCTGTAACGCTGCTGTCCAGAGCTGTGGCAAGCGTCTTTAGACAAGAAGCAGCGGAACTGTATCATTCAGGAAAGAACTTCCATTCGCTCTACATCAAAACGATTAAGAACATTGCCTTGTTGGGACTGATTCCTTTTGGAGCACTATTCTTTATCGCTCCGGAAATATTCGAATGGGTGTTCGGTGTTGGCTGGGCACGCTCGGGTTTCTTCGTTCAAATCATGGTGATCGCAATCTATGTCGGCTTCTTTACTTCGTGCATTGAAACAACACCAATCATTGTCGACAATAAACGATTCATCCAAAACTGGCACTACTCACGATTCAGCTTCAACGCTGTGCTAATTTTCATTTGCTGGTACTTCCAATTGGAAATCGAGTACTACATCGCTGGGATCACCTTCACCCGCTTGTTGCACTATGTTATCAAGTTAATCTACTGCAACAAGTTCAGCAAAATGTCGGGCAATGTTGTTTAATTCCTTTTTCTACCGGCAGCAGTCCTGTTTTACTTCCTGCTTGGAAGATGGAATCAATACGAATTGCAATGCTTCTGGATCGTTGGCGCGTCTTTGTTTTTCTACAGTTGGTGGAACGTATACAACCTGCCGGTGATCGTTATTTCGCTGGTTGTTAACTATACGATTTCTAAATGGTTGGCCGCCACCGACGGCCGGAGAGGAAAATAGAAATTAATGTTCATTACTTTCTTCCCACAGCTCATTGCCGGTCCTATTGTCCGCCACAGCGAGATGATGCCGCAGTTTGGCAACCAACAGAACCAGACACACTAATCTGGACACTACCCCAGATTTCGCATAAACCAAAACGGAGTTCAGTTTGGCTTCTCGATAACAATTGAAAATTTGGTATTGTGCCGCATTGTAGTAGCCACCACCAAGAGTAGGTTTGTCTTGTGGTCCGACTTTTATTGTGCCAGAACCTAAGGCTTGCAGGAGTGCAAGACCACCCGTTGTTTACAGTTGGATCTTTTAGTCCAGTTTCTCTGATAGGCATTTCTGCGCTCATCCTATCCTAAATTGTTGGCTTGTGAAATGACATATTAAATCGATATGCATTTTCACCAATAGCAGGCAGTTTAGTAAAGATTAAAACGCCTTCCGGATGTGTACCGTCATTTGAATTGGGGTGCAATTCAAATGATCCGGTACTATCCGTTAAAGGTCGTACACAGGTGTTTCCACCCATTTTACAAACAGTCTGTTGCAGAGCCAACTAGTGTTTCTTAGATTGGTTTGAAGTCGGTTCGGCATTTCGTATCATTCCGTTTATTGATACGAGTGAGCCATCAATACATCGAACTTTTACAAAGCAATCGCCCAGGGGGGTGATTGTTGTTAAGTTGTAAGAACTTGTGTTTAGTTTCTTGGTTGTGTGTCGTTTTGGTAACAAATTGAAATTTGTTTGTATTAGGTAATTCCCACTGTTTAGAGATTATGGTCGACATCTTTGCACACATTGACACGACCAATTCGTGAGAGTTGGATTGGTCAGTATCATTTGTGTCAAATGCTTGTACGGAAACACAAAATTGCATTAAAATTAATCCGCTTAGCAAGATGATTTTCAGTGCATTCATATGGCAAATAATTTTCCGCAGATCCCTTGCTTCTGCGGAGCGCGAATATATGTATCGAAACTTCAGGCGCTAAAATTATTTCGACGAATCTGGAACGGACTTAGATTAAGGCATTAATTTGCAAGCGTTTAAATTTTAGCACTTCGCATAAAATTATAGAAATCACGCAGATGCAAAATAAAACTTTAGAATATGTCCTTGTTTTTGAGTCAGTAGCCCAGGTTAGGCTACTACGTTAACTATTCTGTTTGGGACAACAATTACTTTCTTGGGTGTTTTTCCGTCGAGGTAATGTTTAGACTTTTCATGAGATAGTACTTCGGTCTCAATTTCAGATTTTGACATATTCGTCGGTAGACTGATTTTGAATCGCATTTTACCATTAAATGAGACGGGATACTCGAATGAACTTTCTTCAATGTTGGCGGCTATAAACTTAGGCCATTCGGCTGTAGTTACGCTTGATTCATTTCCTAGTGCCTCCCATAACTCTTCTGCTAGGTGAGGTGCGTATGGGGAAAGTAGCACTACCAGTTTAGAAAGGACCTCTTCACTTAGGTTGTTAATCTCGTTTAATTCATTTACGGCAATCATAAGTTGACTAACCACCGTGTTAAACGACATTCTGTCCAAGTCATCCTGAACTTTCTTTATCGCTGTATGCAGAATTTTCAATTCTTCAGGAGTGGCTTCCTTTGTGGATACCATGAACTGACCATCACTGTGGAATAAATTCCAGAACTTCCGTAAAAAATTATTAACTCCATTTATTCCCTTTGTGTTCCACGGTTTGGATTGTTCCAACGGGCCGAGAAACATTTCGTAGCATCTAAGCGTGTCGGCGCCATATTTTTCGCATAGTTCATCTGGTGTCTGCACGTTGAACCAACGCTTCGACATTTTTTCAACTTCTCTGAAAACCTGGAATTTACCTGGTTCGTTTAGTGCTGTCCCATTTAGGTCAAACAACTTGCCTTCCAAATAGTATCCTGTTTCGCTTAGAAACACTGAGTCGGTAAATTGATTGCCGCGTGCAGATTTAAGAAAAGATACTAAATCAAAGTCAAATTCATTAATCAAGTTGTCAATAGGGAGTCTTATGTCCACCATTCGATCAATTTGTTCTGAAGGTAGTTTGTCTTGATCAATCATGGATTTGGTTACCAAGACTTGTCTTTCACGGTCAAATGAAATTTTGGTTCCGCAAATCAGCGTTAGTTCTTTAACTTTTACTCCAAGACACTTTGCAATTGCGGAATTGCCCAAGATCATTCCCTGATTAATCAACTTTTTAAAAGGCTCTTGAAAGTTGATTTGACCGATGTCAAAAAGGAATTTCGTCCAAAATCGTGAATACAGTAAGTGGCCAACTGCATGTTCTGCCCCACCAACATAAAGGTCAACTTGATTCCAGTACTCCGCAATTTGTTTGTCTACGAGCTGCTTATCGTTGTTCGGGTCCATGTATCGCAAAAAGTACCATGAAGAACCTGCCCAACCTGGCATTGTGTTGAACTCCATTGAGTCGCCTTCCCAAATATTCCAATCCTGCTTAGATGCTCGTGCCAATGGAGGTTGGCCGTCAGGAGTTGGAAGGTATGTGTCAATTTTTGGTAGCATAACTTGTTTGTCGTCTGCTACAAGGTTTGGTTGTCCATTTTCGTAATAGATAGGAAAAGGTTCCCCCCAATAGCGCTGTCTGGAAAATACCGCATCTCGAAGTCTAAAATTAACCTTGCCTCGACCGATTCCTTTTTGCTCAATTTCTTCGATACATTTTAACACGGCCTCTTTTCCACAAAGATCGTTTAGAAAATCACTTTGAGTAAGGGGAATAGAGTTATCGCTGTTTGCGGCTTCTTCTAAATTTGCTCCGTCAAATATGTTAGGGATTGAGAGGTCAAATTTCTTGGCAAAATTATAATCTCGTTGGTCTCCTGCCGGAACGGCCATCACTGCTCCGGTACCGTATCCGGCTAGAACATAATCGCCTATCCAAATGGGTACATTCCCGCCAGTAAACGGATGTACGGCATACGCGCCAGTAAATTGGCCGCTAACAGATTTTACGTTAGCCTGTCGTTCTCTTTCCGACTTGTTCGCACTTAACTTTTTGTACTCGTCAACTTGGTCCTTAAATTCCGTGGTCGTGATACTGTCCACCAACTCGTGTTCGGGTGCCAAAACCATAAATGATACTCCGAATATTGTATCAGGACGTGTGGTGAAAACTTCAATACTTTCATCACGGTTCGCAACTTTAAATGTTACCGAAGCTCCGGCCGATTTTCCAATCCAGTTTCGTTGCTGTTCTTTCAAGGATTCGGAGAAGTCAATTTCGTCAAGGCCAGAAAGTAGTCGATCTGCATACGCGGTAACGCGAAGATTCCATTGCTTCATTAATTTCTGTTCAACCGGAAAGCCGCCACGTTCAGAAACACCATCTTTTACTTCGTCATTGGCCAGGACAGTGCCAAGTTCTGGGCACCAATTGACCCAAGAATCAGCCAAATAGGCTAATCTATATTTTGACAGGATATTCTCCCGCTCTGTTTCTGAGAAGTTTGTCCATTCCGAAGCCGTTATAATGGGTGTGTCATCACATGAACAAGCTGTTACCTCCGTATTACCTTTTTCGGCAAAAAGTGCTATTAATGATTCAATTGGTCTGGCCTTGTTCGCCTTCTGATCATACCAAGAATTAAATAGCTGTTTAAAGATCCATTGGGTCCATTTATAATATTTAGGGTCGGATGTTCTGATTTCTCGTTCCCAATCAAAGGCAAAGCCAATTTTATCTAATTGTTCGCGGTACCGATTAATGTTCTGCTCTGTAGTAACTGCAGGATGTTGCCCCGTTTGGATGGCGTATTGTTCTGCCGGGAGTCCAAATGAATCATATCCCATTGGGTGTAAAACGTTGAATCCTTGTAGTTTTTTGAACCTGGAATAAATGTCAGATGCGATGTAACCGAGAGGATGACCAACATGCAGCCCGGCACCAGAAGGATAAGGAAACATGTCCAACACGTAAAACTTTTCCTTGCTTTGGTCTTCAACCACTCGATAAGTTTTATCCTCCCGCCATTTTGCTTGCCATTTCTGTTCAATCTCTTGATGCTTGTAATCCATGGTACCTAAATATCTAAGTGTGCAAAACTATGAATTATGCGTTGCATATTCTACTTGCAAGGTCATGGGAATTGGATGTGATTAAACAAAGTGATAATCTAACTTGAAAATTGAGTATTAGTGTTCTGTTTTTGCTGTTTACACATCTAAACCCTTGTAAAACAATTGCTTGACAAGAATTTTGTGTTTTTAGTAGGAAGCAATCAATTAAACCTTTAACAGTTTTACATTATGAGACCTTTGAATAATTCAGATTGAGATTTTGGAAACTGTTTAGTGTGACTTTTTAACTGCTTTCTTTTTCGAGAACTAGCAGATTGTTTTTTGTGATTTTTTGCTTTTGGGGGCATATTTTGCCCTGAATACCTCGATTATTTGACGAGTTGACGCACCAATCCCGGGGAGCGCTTTAGATTATGAGCTATTGCCTCTAGTACATGCACGGAGTGTACTTTATCAGCCCCCTCAAGTTCCGCCCGCCAACACTCTACTTAAAAGCAAAACTAGATTCGCCAATTCTAGAACCATCAGCATATAATCTGATGACATGAGTCCCTTTTTCAAATTTATCCTTTCCCTCCAAATATATGCAGAGGTCCATTTTTTCATTTTGATAATCGACCTGACGCTTAGCCGAAACTTCCATTTCCTGTTCTTCGGCCACAATTTGAATTGGCTCCTTTTCGATCACAATATTTCCACTTGGAGCAACAACCTGCATATAAATATTCTTGCTACCCGCCTCAGCCAATTTATTCTCTTGGATAGTAAAACAGGTTCTAATCAAGTTAGCTCTCGATGCCCTCGAAGTCTCTCTTTGTCGACCGGAATTCGTTACTCTAATCCCTACTGCTACAATGTCATCTGCCTTTAGAACGGCACCAAGCGCAATCTTAGATTCTAACGTTTCAGCTTTCGATTGAAATCGATCTCGTTCACTTGTAACAACGGTAATTTGTTCATTCTTGTCATTAATCTCCCGTTTAAGAGCTATGTTCTTTGTATTTAACGAATCGATCGTATGAACATATCCTTTCATAATCCTGCGAAGGGTTTCGGTCTCCTTTTTAAGCTTGTAAATTTTTCTGGCGTTCTTTTTGTTTTTTCCTTTCTCCTTGTCCAATTCTTCGATAATTGACTGAATCTGTTCCTTCTGATCCTCAATACTATCTTGCAAATCCGAGTTGTCAGTCACCATCAGGTCGTACTCGTTCAACATCTGAACCAAGTTTTCCTTCAAGTTCTCCCCTTCCAAAAGTACATTTTCATTCATTCCCAGCAGACTATTCAATTCCGCTAGTTCACCTTGCAAGACTAGTGTATTGTGTCCACAGATTTCTAAGTTTGATCGACTGGTAGACAGCTCCCACCCCACAAAACCCAAGGCTAGGGCTAGAATGATTAAAATCGTTATATAAATTGGATCTCTTTTCTTTACTTCGCTCACCGTCTCATTTTCTGTCATAATACAGGTTTAACCTAAATTGCGATAAATTTAAGATGAATTTTTTCAATTGGAAACTACAGATATTAAGGCCTGTAGATCCTGCGACTTGGATTAACGAAATAGGCCGGCTTATATTTCCGCCAATCTGTTTTGCATGCGAAAATTCGATTGTCAAACAGCGCAGGCAAATTTGTCAGTCGTGCATGACCTCGCTGGAATTAGAATCATTCACCGAAGCCTATTCTACTGATGCTAAAGAACTTTTCTGGGGGCGAATCGAAGTGCAATTTGCTATTACCTTAATGCAAACCCAACCCGATAGTGCGGCTAAAAAAATTATCCACCAATTAAAATACCACAACAATACGACTATTGGCTATTCTTTTGGAAGACTGTTAGGCAACCAGTTAAACTGTAATTTCTCATTAAATTTTAGAAACAAAAAAATACCAGACGCCATTATTCCTGTTCCGCTACACTACAAAAAACTGAAATTGAGAGGACACAACCAAAGCACAATAATTGGATCAGGACTTAGCGAAACGACCGGCATACCTTTGAGAGAAGACTTAATTATTCGCAAACATTTTACCATTAGTCAGACTGGTTTAGGGCGATTTGATAGGTCTCTAAATGTCGAAAACAAGTTCACCGTATCCAACCCTAAACTTATCAAGAACAAGCATTTTTTACTTGTAGATGATGTCGTTACTACAGGCTCTACCCTAATCGAATGTGCCAACACCTTGCTAAAATATGGCGCTGCTAACATTAGCATCGCAACACTTGCAATAGCCTAAAGCTGAAATGCCACCAACTAGTTGGTTCAAACAAATATCTTTGCGGAAAGAAGTATTTGAAAATGGCAGAAGATCTTTCTATCTCTAAAGGCCTGAGTAAGGCTAATGCGTACCAAGAATTGATTCCCCAAATTAAAGGATTTGTTCAAGGAGAAAACAATATGATTGCAAACCTCTCCAACATCTGCGCAGCCATCAAAACTGCTTTCGATCCATTGTGGGTCGGATTTTACCTTACAGAAGGCCGCGAATTGGTACTAGGCCCATTTCAAGGCCCCGTGGCGTGTACTCGAATACAGTTTGGCAAAGGTGTTTGCGGCACTGCATGGGAACAGAATCAAACCGTCGTAGTAGACAATGTGGACGAATTTGAAGGACATATTGCCTGTAGCTCTCTGTCTAAATCAGAGATTGTGATTCCGATGGTAAATAGCAAAAATGAAGTTTGGGCAGTTCTGGATATTGACAGCGAGAAATTAGCTCATTTCGATGAAACAGATCGACAGTATCTTCAGGAAATAACAAATTTAATTCAGATTAAGTGAAACGATTACGGCATCCATACCCAACGGTAATCATCGCTATTCTATTTATGGTTGGATGCGCTACACAACGCCCTCCGCAAGGCGGACCAAAAGACACTACCCCACCTGAGTTTGTTCCAAAATCAAGTGCACCAGCAAATCAAACAACTAATTTTCAAGCAACGAAAATCATCTTAACTTTTGACGAGTTCATTCAACTATCCAAACCAAGGCAGCAGATCATCATTACCCCAAATATGGCTAAGTGGCCGAAGTTTCTCGTTAAAGGAAAGCGTTTAATTATTGAGCTTTTGGCTGATTTGAACCCAAACACTACCTATTCAATTAATTTTGGAGAAGCCATTCAAGACTATACAGAAGGTAATCCCGTAAAGAATTTTCGCTATATATTTTCCACTGGAGAAAGCATCGACTCTCTAAGTTTGAGTGGCTCCGTAGTGGATGCGCTGACACGAAACCCGGTGGCCAATGCATCAGTCATGCTGTATACTAATCTAAACGATTCTACCCCTTATCAAGAAGACCCTCTTTACGTAATTCAAACCTCGTCACAAGGAACTTTTCAATTAGATTACTTACATGAAGGAACTTATAAAGTAATTGGATTAGTGGACAACAACAAGGATTATAAATACGATGGTGCCTCCGAGCAGATCGCATTTCTAAAGGACCCCATTCAGCTGAATTCAAGTGACTCTAGCCTAAAGCCGCTGAAACTGCAACTTTTTGAGGCGAACTGGAAAAAGCAATTTATCGCCAAGAAAAAATACGCTCACCCAAACAAGGCTCAACTAATATTAAATATTCCTGACACAGCTACCGAATTCAAGTGGATTAATGTCGAACCTACAATCGTTCAAAGATTTCCTAATGGAGACACCATTAATTTTTGGTTTTCAGAAATTCAACCAAATCAGGTGCTGGCGGTGAATTTGTTCAAAAAAGGCAATGTTATCGATTCCGCTGAGATAAAAACTTTTGTTCCAAGAAAAGAGACATCACGCAAACTTTTAGTGTTTGGGCTTTCTGGTGAGCAAGATTTTAAAACTTCACCCAAAATCAAGTTCAACTACCCGATCCATCGCATTGACACTTCAAACTGGGAGTTATTTCAAGACACTATGCGCATTCCAATTTTATTGGATTCTAATCTCGAAAACCAAGAACACCTTTCAATTTGGCTTCGAAACAAACTAAAGCCTAAAACTAATTACACACTTACGATTAAACCGGATGGAGTTGCATCGAATTTCGCGCAGAATAATGACACAACCATTCTTGCCTTTAGCACTTCCGGCGAAGAGGATTATGGCAATTTATTGTTGAGCATGGCTTTAGACTCATCAAAAGCCTCCTCCAACAAACATATTCTAGAGGTACTGAACAAAGCTGGGAACGTTGTTTTCCGAAAGAGCATAGCGATTCCTAGCGAAACAGCAATCAATCGCTTACTTCCAGGGCAATATCAACTGCGATTGATATTGGACGAAAACAACAATGGAAGATGGGACACCGGCGATTATTTAAATAAACAACAACCCGAAAAAATCATTTATTACGAGGGTACTATTGAAGTTAGAGCGAATTGGGATATTAGCCTCGATTGGAATTTGGGTAAAGTAGGTGAATTGAGTGACTGGGACAATTTTAGTGATTAATAAGTGTAATTATCCATTGACAATTGGCCATGATTGATGGAGTGGTCTTCTAATTTTTGAGATATTTGCTGCACGTGCTAACAGTAAAGGATATTAAATCGCCTATTGCGAAAGAAATGAAGCTTTTCGAAGAAAAGTTCAGATCCTCTATGAAAAGTCGTGTGCCCCTTTTGGATAAAATCACGCACTACATCGTAAAAAGAAAAGGCAAACAAATGCGACCAATGTTCGTATTCCTATCGGCAAAAATGTGCGGGGGAATAACGGAATCTAGCTATACAGTTGCTTCCTTGATCGAACTGTTGCATACCGCTACCCTTGTGCACGACGATGTTGTCGATGATTCTTCTATGCGCAGAGGTTTTTTCTCTTTAAATGCACTTTGGAAAAACAAAATTGCCGTTTTAGTTGGCGATTACCTGCTTTCGCAAGGTTTACTTTTGGCGGTCAACAACGAAGAGTTTGATCAGTTAAAACTAGTATCCAACGCCGTTCGAGAAATGAGCGAAGGTGAACTGCTACAAATTGAAAAGGCAAGACGATTAGACATTACAGAAGACGTATACTTTGAAGTTATCCGCCAGAAAACGGCATCATTGATTGCAACGTGCTGCGCTGCTGGGGCAAATTCGGCTGGCATGGATAAGGAGACGATAGACAAATTGTATGCTTTTGGAGAAAAGGTTGGTATTGCTTTTCAGATTAAGGACGACATTTTCGACTACGGAAACGACCAACAAATTGGAAAACCAACGGGAATTGATATAAAAGAGCGCAAGATAACACTACCGCTCATTTATGCCCTGAACAATTGTAGTAAATCGGAGAAAAGCAAAGCCATCAATATTGTCAAAAGACATGGCAATAAACCCGACAAAGTGCAAGAACTTATTCAGTTTGTAATTGATTCAGGAGGCTTAAATTACGCCGCCAACAAAATGAATCAATATACATCCGAAGCCCTAGAATTACTCAACACATTTGACGATTGCGAGGCAAAAAATTCTTTAATTAGCCTCGTGGAATATACAACAACAAGAAAAAAATGACATTCAAGTTTAGACAATTCCCATTCAAATCAACTCTATTAGTTTTAGTCACTTCGCTTTGCTTTTCTTGCTCTTCGGAATCTAAGGGAGAAGACAAGCAACAAAAAAAACAAAGCGAACAGAAAGAACAAAAGCCTACCCTGGTCAATGTCCCGGACGGCCCTTATGTTGAGAAGTTCGACAACGGCGAAGTTCGGATTCAGGGAAACGTACTTAACGGTATGCGCGACGGGCAATGGCAAGCTTTCTATAAAAGTGGACAAAAGCACAGCGAAAACAACTATAAAAATGGCTTGTTGCACGGAAAAACAACTTCTTGGCACCCCAATGGCCGAATTAGATATATTGGATATTATGCCTACAACTTCAAGAAAGGAACATGGATTTTCTTTGATGAAAACGGTGAAAATCAAACAGAAGAAACCTTCTAAATTATGGAACACAACAACATATTAACGGAAAGAAAAATAGGCGGAATTCAACTAATCACCATTAATCGTCCAAAGCAATTAAACGCCCTTAACAGTGAAACAATCCATGAATTAGGAAATGCTTTTAAAGCTGCTGAAAAGACCCCAGATATTCGTGCCATTATTATAACTGGTGCCGGAGAAAAAGCATTCGTGGCTGGTGCCGACATCAAAGAGTTTGCTCACTTCAGTGTGGAAGAAGGAAGGTCTCTTAGCGCCAAAGGCCACGACACATTATTCAATCTAGTTGAAAACTTACGCAAACCGGTAATCGCTGCAATTAATGGCTTTGCTCTTGGAGGAGGTTTGGAGTTAGCCATGTCTGCCCACATTCGTGTTGCATCAGAAAATGCGCGCCTTGGATTACCCGAAGTTTCGCTGGGAGTAATACCAGGATACGGAGGAACGCAGAGATTAGCGCAGTTAATTGGCAAGGGCAGAGCCCTAGAACTTATTACAACTGCTGGTATGATTTCGGCAGAAAAAGCAAACCAATTTGGTCTTGTAAACCACTTGGTGGAACAAAGTTCCTTGATTGCAAAATGTGAAGAAATAGCCGGGAAAATTGCCGCTAATTCGCCAAGTGCTATAGGAAGTGCCATCGCAGCGGTTAACGCCCAATTCCAAGAAGGAGCGGATGGTTTTCAAGCAGAAATTGAAGAGTTCGGAAAATGTTTCGGAACCGATGACTTTACGGAAGGAACGACTGCATTTTTGGAAAAAAGAAAACCTGAGTTTAGAGGTTTAATCACGAATTGAATCAGTTATTTTGAACAAATAGAAAAGTCCGCTGTTTCCAGCGGACTTTGTTACACTTGATGTAAGTTAAATTTGTTTACTTCTTTGTTGGACTTCCTACAAAAAAGTGGACAAATTAGTTAAGCGACCTTTTTGATATTAT
>JAHDGY010000057.1 GCA_020631555.1 Flavobacteriales bacterium
TAAACACCACAAATACCAAATTCATGCACCAATTACTGCTAATAAACAGAGAGTAACGCAGTTTGTAAGGAGCGACTATTTATTTGCTAATGTGAAGGCTGCAAATTGCAAGATCAGGTAGGAAAATGTTCGCTTTGAGTGATTCGGGTTAAAACAAGAAAGGCCATCTATATAGATGGCCTTTCTTGTTCAGTTAACTAGGCAGTTATCTTTTTAGAGTAACCGTAAATACATTTTTATCGATCATATTTGGTACGGCTTTGTAGCTCGGCTTAGGGTATAGCGTTCCTTTAGAACCTTCCATCACAACAAAGTAAGTTCCTTCAGGCATATCTACACCACCTTTACTTTTACCATCCCAAACAAAAATGGAGCTGGAACTTTCATAAACTAAAGTACCCCATCGATTGTAAATTTTAATCGTCAGATTGTCATTACATGGATCATATAGTCCAGGTATGTAGAATAGATCATTTATGCTATCTCCATTTGGAGTAAAGATGTTAGGAATAATGTTGTCTCCTGTATCAACATCAGGATGAACAACGATATCCATTTCAACTGGGTAGTCAGAATGTCTTGCCGTATCACCGCAAATTGAAACTGAATATGTGGTTATACTCAAACGGTAAATTGAAACGATGCTATCCGTCAAGTGTTCGCAAGCAGTGTTCCAACAAAATCTTGTAGCCACTGTATCCGTATCACTAAACCGGAAGCCGTTTGGAATAGTAGTTTTGGTTTGGTTACTCGCGTCATAGGTATACCAATCCTGATTGGTTTCCCAAAATTCGTATTCATTACCATCTCTTACCTCAGTGGTCGCTCCAAGGTTGAATGTGCTGGAAGTAATTTCTAAATGAACCTCATCTCCTTTGTTTGTGTCTGCAGCACCAATATCCCAGCACACGCCGTTTCCTACTTTTACCGGATTCTTGGCTGCATAGAACCCTAATATTGAAGGTGGAATATCTACTCGTTCCGCTATGAGTACATCAATGCTTCGCGATTCGGCTTTCGTAGTATCGCCACACGGTGAAACTGAGAAAGCATGAACTGTTACTTTTACTGTGTCTCCAACATCTTCGCATCCAGGACTCCAGCAGATTTGGGTTGCAATAGTATCTATGCCCTCCAAATGATAGGTCGAATCATTGGAAAGAGCAGTATTTATTTTTTGATCGGTCCACTTTCGATTAAATGATTCAACCCCATTTCCGGTATCGTATTGATAAACTCCACTAGGTGACGCCCCCAAGGTGGCTCCTCGATTAAATACGTCGGATTCGATTGTGAAAAACAGTGAATCACCCCAATCTGCGTCACCGCAGGAAAGGTCGAAGCAAGATTGTTCGTTCACGTATATTGTCGGAATAGCATTCTTCATCAAAAAATTAGGTACAACGTCTGGGCGATCCCTAACAATTACGTCAAACTCCACTTGGGTGGTGTCCGCTATTTTGCAGGTATCTGTAGAATTCTTGTACGCTCTAATTTTGATTGGCAATGTTTGGCCCATGTCTTCGCATGTTGGTTGCCAGCAAATTTTTGCTCCAACAGCACCAGTTTGCATAAAGGTCACGCTGTCTAACTCGATGTTTGGTTTTGCAGTGTCTTTAATGAAGACTCCTTTGTCCCAGATGGTGTATTCAAGTAGTACATGTGGGTTAGTTTGAAAGGTGTCGGTAGACTGCCCAATGGTCATCCCTTTTTCGTAAAGTGGGGTAGTGATTTGAAAAACTAGGGAATCATTATAGCTTTCTCCTTTAGCCATAAGATCGAAGCACAAAAGCGTGTCGACATAGATTTCAATTTCTCCTCCAGCATTCGCATCAATTCCAGCAATTGATAAAATTTCAGGTTTAGGTTCTAAATCGCAATCTGCAATTGCTGTTAATTGAACATCTCGGCGCATTTCGCCAATTTTAACACCATTTCTATATTCCTCGGCAACAACTGCAACAACAAAGAGGCCAGCCATATTAGGTCGACAAATTATTTCTCCGGTTTGAGGATTAATGGTAAGAGGGGGAGTACCACCAACCATGTTGTTTACACCATAAGATGCTTGCCAAGGAACGGCAGAAAAAGGCCCCGAAGAAGTGGTTTGACCTGGTAAGTTAACCACGCCATCCAATGGATCAATTAATTTAAATACAATGGAGTCTCCATCTGGATCGGTGGCGCCTATTTTTATACTATTCTGAAAGCCAACGCACATGTAACCATCATTTGGATACGGTCCAAAATCTGGCGAAGAGTTTTGAAAGGTTCGATCTGGAATTTCAGCGTAAAAGGTCATTCCGACATCACCTGGGTTTACAAGATTGGTGATGGATTCATTCCTCGAGAAAATTTCGCAAGCCAAGTAAAGCGTTCCATTGTAATCAGGTAACATTACAGTGTCTTCGTAAATTCCTTCTTCGACACATATATTAGACGGGGTATAACAATCATCTCCAAGGGTTACATTCTGCTGGGATATTTGAGGCAATTGCAATAGATTAGACAGAAATCCTGATTTATCATAAACCGGGAAGATACTGTGATTGGAAGCTTCGTAGAAGCTAAAGTCTATTTGAAATGGAAGGTCAGCTCCGTTACTGAAACAGTCTCGATACACGTGCAATCTAACTACATAAGTTGAATCTGAAATCCAAGTCACCACCCAGTTTCCTCCAACAACATGCTTGGCTGATGAATTGTGCGACGATAGGAGTCCAACAGCCAATGCAAGTACTAACAAAATTCTCTTCATAATCTAATGTGATTTCAGTTTTACAAGTATTTGTATTGACTTAGACGACATAACATTTCGTTTGGTTGCACATTGGAACAATTAGAAATTAAGGCAAAAGAGAAGGGTGGATTCATGTTGTTTATAACTATTTAATTAACAGTGTGTTTGTAGAATTGTTGGTTGGTTGCAAATGTCACGACAAGTAGGTTTTCAGTCCAGTGCTAGATATTTCCATTAAATTAGCCAGAATTGAATTGCGTAAAGGTAAATGATGACTGTTTTGAAGGCTCCGGCGATAAAATTTGATAGATCACAGCATAGCGACGAAGAGTTAAAAAAAGTGTACGAATCGATGTTAAAACCTCGATTGGTGGAGGAAAAAATGTTGATTTTACTTCGCTCCGGTAAAATTTCGAAATGGTTTTCTGGAGTTGGTCAAGAGGCAATTTCGGTTGGTTCTGCATTGGCAATGGAGCGTGAGGAGTACATTTTGCCGATGCATCGGAACCTCGGAGTTTTTACAACCCGAAACATACCGCTGAACCGACTTTTTAGCCAATTTCAAGGTAAGGAAAATGGATTTACGAAAGGTCACGATAGGTCATTTCATTTCGGATCGCAGGAGCATAGAATTGTTGGAATGATATCTCATTTGGGACCACAACTCGGGGTTGCAGATGGTATTGCCTTGGCGAACAAGTTAGGTGACGAGGGTAAGTCTACTTTGGTTTTTTCTGGAGATGGTGGAGCAAGTGAAGGCGATTTTCATGAGGCACTTAATGTGGCGGCAGTTTGGGATTTGCCGGTAGTTTTTGTAATTGAAAATAATCAGTGGGGACTTTCCACTCCATCCTCCGAGCAGTTTAGATGTAAACAATTCATTGATAAGGGAATTGGATATGGGATGGAAGCAGTTCAGGTAGATGGTAATAACGTATTGGAAGTTCAAAACACCATTCGAAAGATTAACAAGAGTATTCGTAAACGACCTCGCCCGGTTTTGGTCGAGGCAATAACGTTTAGAATGCGTGGGCATGAAGAAGCTTCTGGAACAAGCTATTATCCAGAAGGATTACAAGAGAAATGGAGTAAAAAAGATCCAGTCGAAAATTTCGAGACCTTTTTATTGAACGAGCAAATTATAGATGATCGCTACGTCGAGTCAATACGAGCTGAAATTAAGAAGGAAATTAATGAGGCTTTAAAGGTGGCTTTTGAGGAGCAAGATGTTCAAGCTGATAGAGCTCGTGAACTTGATTATGTTTATGCGCCTCCGGCGGAAGTAATTGCAGCGTCGAATTATAATACGACAAATGGAAGATTTATTGATGGAGTATCTAGTGCATTGCGACAGGCAATGGAAAGACATCCTGAAATGGTTATCATGGGACAAGATGTTGCTGACTATGGAGGTGTGTTTAAAGTAACTGAGGGTTTTGTTGATTCATTTGGAAAGGACCGGGTGCGAAATACTCCCCTCTGCGAATCTGCTATTGTTGGAGCTGCATTGGGATTGTCGGTAAAGGGACGAAAAGCAATTGTTGAAATGCAATTTGCTGATTTTGTAACGTGTGGGTTTAATCAAATCGTCAACAATTTAGCGAAGTTGCACTATCGCTGGCAGCAAAATGTAGATGTAGTAGTCCGAATGCCTACTGGGGCAGGGGTAGGAGCGGGGCCATACCATTCACAGTCTAACGAGGCTTGGTTTTTTCACACACCAGGTCTGAAAATTGTTTACCCTGCATTTCCAAATGAAGCGAAGGGGTTGTTAGCAGCTGCGATTGAAGATCCGAATCCTGTTATGGTATTCGAACATAAAGCATTGTACAGAAGTTTGTCGGGTGAAATAAACGACGAGTATTTTACTATTGAGATTGGTAAAGCTGATGTTTTGAGGTCTGGAGAAGATTTGACTATAATTACCTATGGAATGGGAGTTCATTGGGCGTTGTCAGCGTTAGATGAATTGCCGAATATTAATGCAGACCTTATTAATTTGAGAACCTTATTGCCGTTGGATACGGAAACGATAATTGATTCGGTTAGGAAAACTGGAAAGGCTATTGTGTTGCACGAAGATTGTTTGACTGGTGGCATTGGAGGGGAAATTGCATCTATCATCGCGGAAAATTGTTTCGAACACTTGGATGCTCCAGTAATGAGGTGCGCCAGTATGGACACTCCAGTTCCTTTTGCAACTGGTTTGGAAAAGGACTTTTTACCTGCTGATAGGTTTAAACAAAAATTAGTGAAATTGTTTGATTACTAATTCTTACGATAAGAAGCCATAAGGAGATTGATTGATGGTTGGTGATGGTTTTGGCTAATAATAATTGATTAAAATGGTTTTGAGATGTTCACTACAAAATTGATTCAAGTCAGCAGATCATTTGTTTGTATCTCAATAATTGGATTTTTTTCTTTTCAACTTAGCGGACAAGAAGACACAGCAGCACCAAGCTTGTTTGGTGGCATGAACTTAGGAGCTTTCCGGTCGAGTGATGCAACTGCTAAATATTATGATGGTTCTGCTCAGTATGGCTTAGAATACATGTTTGGCTCTAACTTTTTTCGGGCAGAGTATTTTGATCGTTATTTCAATAATAATGATCACACTTTGGGCGAACTTCCTGAGAATATGCAATATCGAATTGCATGGTTAATTGGAGGCCATGCAGGAGTGCGATTCAATAGTAGAATTTCTGTATTGCTTGATTTAGATTTTATTCAGTTGAGACTTTCGGACGTGTTTACTGTCAACGTAATCCAATTTACTGGAAATGCAATTGACAATAATACTAATATCCAAAGGGTAGGAATTGAGGGGCGTGAAAGACGAATGAACATAAATCTTGGCGTTGGATTCGACATTGCAAAGATGGGCTTGTCTACTTTTTATGTAGAGACAAAGGCTCATTTCAATTCCATTCAGTTTGAAGAAAGTTATATGGTCCTAGGCGATAAAAAATTGCCTTTACCTCGTGTACCGGTTGATGTTAATGGCCAGCCTTTGCCGAACACTGCAAACTTAAATCCTTCAGGAATAGGTTACGGAATAATTGGTGGACTTGGAATTAAACGGACTCTAAACGAAAAACTTTCTGCTGATATTGGCTACAATGCTTTTATGACGAACAATCAATTGACTGAGAGTTATGCTGGATGGGGTTTGCAACATACTTTGTATTTGAGAATTCTTTGGGGAACGTGACAAGTTAGAACTAATGTGGACTAATAATATGTAATTTCTTTTGCCCACGACCCAGAGATGTTGACACAATTAACTTTCCGTCTGCGGTTTTCGTCCAAAGCGTTGGAGATAAGCTAAAACTCTTACCTTTTTCAGTATAAAAGTAGTCTTTCTTTACACTTCCGTTATTAAATACGGTTGTTACAGAACTGGCTACTTTAGAGCCATTTGCGACATGAACCTTTTCCGAAGAAGCAGTCGAGTCAAGATTTTTTGAGTTATCATTAAAGAAGAACATCAAACCTTTCGGTGAAACATAGGATACATGAGAAGACCAAGTTCCATCATCGTTGGTGCTATATTGTTTCTTTGGGATTTTAATAATAGTGTCTGCCAACAGCTTTGCGGAATAGTTTGCGATGATTATGTCGTTTGACACAAAGTGATGTGTAAGGGTATTGAAGCCAAGTGTGTGATCGTAAGATGTGCTGGTGTACTCATGATTGTATTCCAAAATTAGTGCGAGTTTATTGTTGTATTCCAAAATATCTTTTACAATATGGCGGTTGGACAGGCCGATGAGTTCATTCTTCGATGTCTTCTTCTGATAAGCTCTCGCGATCTGTTTTTTGCTCCAGCCACTAGTTATAAACCCCTCATCAAATGATTGAAATTTAAGTTTGCTTTTCTTTTTATTTGGAGAAGTGTTCAAAGGAATGTCAGCAGCAAAAAGTCCACGAATTGTATTTTTATCCTGTCTCGTGTAATATGTGCCAAAGCACTTTATGCCACCATTATCAGGATATAGTATCATGCTTCCAATTGCTTTTTTTTTCATTGAAAAACTAAGCTCTTTAATTTTTGCCCCATTCTGAGAAATGTGAAATAGGGAATACGAAGGCGGCTTTACAAAGTTGGGTTCAAAGTAAATTGATAAAGGTTTGGTCCAGAAGTAAATATTACCGTCATCCGTGCAAATAACATTCTCTAGCATTGGCTTAAATTGAGCGAGTTCTACATTTGACGTCCACAATGTCTGCAGTTTAGAATTCATGAATCTGAATTGAAGCTTTCCTGAGCTGCATTGGTTCTTCGCAAATAGTAAGTACTTTTTTCCCTCACTCACAAAGTACTCGAAGGAGTTTGGTAGGTCTTTGGAATTGGGATCATCCGATTCATTACTATAACTAAGCATTGAATCCAGTTTGGTTGTTTCTCCCATTTTTAGCGAGTCAGTGGAAACGTATTGAGTCCAAATGATGCGGTCGTTTGTTCGCCTGTTCAATTCTTCCCAAAACAGTACAATTGATTGGTCCAACAATGCCATGGATTCATGGGCTAAGGTGAGATTACCTTTCTTAGCATCAATAGACAGCTTAGCAACAACGTTAAAGTTTGTATCCAATTTTTCAATTACATGCTGATTTCGGCCGCTTTTGCGCGTGAAAACATGGTGATCATTTTGCCCTATTATTTCTTCTAACGGAAGGCGATAACTTCCAATCGGTTCGCTGGATTTTATATTGTACTGAGCTGTAATGTTGATTGTTAAAGTTAGTACACCAATTATTAGCATTAGAATTCTATCCATTTTCTAATGTTAGTTTAGCGCAAAGAATACCGCAAGCAACTCCTACATTCAAAGATTCTGCATTTCCTTTTTTTGGAATGGATATCAATTTGTCGATTACTGGTGTTGTTTCCGACTTGATTCCGTGACTTTCGGAACCCAATATCAAGGTGCAGGGAACTTGTAAACTAGATTGTTCTATTGATTCACCATTAATAGCGGCGCCATAGATTGGTCTTTTAAAAGTGGGAAGCAATTGAGATAGCTCTCCAATTTCATAATTCACTCTGAATAAAGATCCCATTGAACTTTGAACGACTTTTGGGTTAAATAAATCAACACAGTCGTCACTACATAAAATATGCCCAATTCCAAACCAATCGGCTGTTCGAATAATTGTTCCCATGTTTCCTGGATCTCTGATACCGTCAAGAGCTAAAATTATTGAAGAATTTTGCGAATTCGTGCATGATTCAGGAATTCGTGCAACTGCAAGACATTCACTTGAGTTTGAAAAGCCTGACATTCTGCCTAATTCCTTCTCCGTAGCTATAGTTGCCATAGAATGGTTGGCGAGTCCAGAATCTTGCAAGCAAAATAGGGAAACCAATTCCAAACGAGATTGAATCAGTTCTTCAATCATCTTTTTTCCTTCAACGACAAATAATCCAGATTCGGTCCGATTTTTTTTTCGTTGCAGTCCGTTAATGAATTTAAGATCTTTGGCAAAAATCATGTGTGACTAAAGTCATTATCTTGCAGGCTTCGAACAACCAAAGTTTGAACTGTAAAAGTACGGAAATTGAAGTACCGATTAGGACATATTGTCCAGATTATTCTGGTTATTTATTTGGTTGTACTGGAAGGATGTGCGCCCAATAAATATGTTCCGGAGGGGCAATACTTGTTAGACAACAACCATTTGATTCAGACTGAAAAAGTTCTTTCAGATTCAGAACTTCGTAAAATTATTAAGCAAAAGCCTAACCGCAGAATTTTGAATTTTAGGTTAAAGGAGCCTAAACTATTGGTAGATCAAACGCAAAGTTCTTTTTGGAGATCATTTAAGTTCAGAATTTATTTGGGCCTATATAATTTATCAAATCAGAAAAGAATTGATAGGCTAAAGGCTAGAAGATATCCGCCAATTGAAGCTAGAAACTATGAAATTGACTCAATTAATGCGGCACGAAGAGCTGCCAGTATCGATGGGAAATATCAGCATTTATCGCATCAGAAGTACCCGTTTATTTTTGGTTTATGGCTTCGAGAGGTTGGCGAAGCTCCTGTAATTCTTGACTCAACGCTAACCGAGCGTTCGTCAAAACAGTTGAAAACGTATTTATTCACTAAAGGGTTTTTTGATGCGAAAATATCGGATAATGTGGTGGTTACAGGGAAAAGAAGGTGCGAAGTAAATTATAGTATCGATCCAGGACCTCGCTATACAATCAGGAATTTGCAATATGCGGTTAAGGATACGTTTATTCAAGCGCATATTAATCGAACCTTGTCCAATGCAAAAATCACAGCAGGGGAGGCGTTTGATATAGATAAATTGAGTGCTGAAAGAATTAGAGTGGCAAAATTACTTCAGAATAATGGGTATTATTTTTTTAATGAGCAGCATATTCACTATCAGGTTGATAGTTCAATATCGGGAGATTTCGTTGACGTATACTTTAAAGTGCAAAATAAGAAGCAACGGGATATTTTGTCTGATAGTGTTGTAGAAAAGCCACATAAGGCTTACAACATTTCAGCAATTAAAATTGACGTGAATTTTGACCCCTCATCTTCGTCGGCTGAAAATAATGACACTGTTTATCATGATGGGGTAGAAATTCATTTTAATAATATTAAAGGTTTAAAGTTTTCCAGACAATTACTTACTGATGCTTTGTTCATAAAATCTGGTGATGTTTATAGTAAAGAAAAGCAATTGAAGACGCTGAAGAGATACACTTCGTTAGATGTTTTTAATTTCGTTAATATTAACTTTGAGGAGGATCCTAATCAGCGTAATTGTTTGATTTGTAGAATAAAGCTGGATCCATCAAAACCACAATCGTTTTCCTTGGAAACTGATGGTACTCACACTGATGGGGTTTATGGTTTATCTGGGTCGGCAGGTTACCAGCACAAGAATATTTTGAAGAATGCCGAGCATCTAAGAATAACATTTACAGGAGGTTTAGAAGCCCAACAGGTTTTAACAGATACAGCGAAAAATACGTTGGGTAGTCAAGGTGGTGTAGGAAACCAACTTCAAAATGTGGCATCCGTATTCAATACAATAGAAATAGGTCCAGAAATAACGTTGACCGTACCAAAGTTTATCGGATTTCGAAAGTTGTCAAAGAGACTAATAAGTTCTCGAACACAATTTAAAACTGCGCTCAATTACCAAAATAGAGAAGATTATGAAAGAACTTTAGCTCAGTTTCAATTTGGCTATATCTGGCATCCAAGAGCTCCGTTACACTATCAATTTAGTCTCGAATCCAGTGTTATAGATATTACACCAAAATCACAAGCTTTTAAGGAAAAAATTGAGACCCTCAGTGATCCACTTTTGGCATATAGTTACCGAGATCATATAATTCCTGCGGCAAGAATTGGGTTTACTTATAATGGTCAAGCGAATACAAAGTCAACATATGGCGATTTTGCCTATTTGCATACAGCGGTTGAGGTTGCTGGAAATATGGCACGTGGAATATATTCGCTGGTCGGTGCTAAATCAGATGCCGACGGCAGTTACAAAATGTTTAACATTAATTTTGCACAATATGCAAAAGCGGAAGCTGATTTGAGACTATACCACATAATTAATGAGAGGCACAGTTCTGTGTTTAGAATAATGGGAGGAATTGGTAAGCCATTAGCAAATTTGCGTCAGGCATTGCCATTTGAAAAAAGTTTTTACGGGGGAGGAACCAGTGGGGTAAGGTCTTGGAGAGCGAGGACTTTAGGGCCGGGAAGTTTTCGAGATTCGAGCCGGGTCTTCGACAAAATCGGAGATATTAAGTTAGAAGCTAACATTGAGTATAGATTTGATTTGGTGGGAATGGTTGAGGCTGCACTTTTTCTGGACGCTGGTAACATATGGTTAAGCCAAAAAAACGATAATCGTCCAAATGGGCATTTTGAATGGAGTGATTTTTACAACGAGTTTGCAATAGGAGCTGGAATAGGGTTTCGGTTAGATTTTGACTTTTTTCTTATTCGCTTAGATTTCGGAAAACCTCTGAAAAATCCGGCACTGGAACTTGGAGAGCGTTGGATATGGAGTAAAGGATTAAGCAGAGATAATAGAAGAAATGAATACCGAATTCAGTGGAATTTAGGAATAGGGTATCCGTTCTAAACTATGGTGTTACTGATTCTGTTTTGAGCATCCAGTCAAAAATCATTTTGTAAACCTCTAGTTTGTTGATTTCATTGAGCATTTCGTGACGGCCGTCTTGGAAAATTCTTTCAGAAACATGTTTAATTCCAGAGCTGCGATACATGTTAGCCACCTCAGATACTGAATGGCCATAATTTGCAATTGGATCCATTGTTCCTGCAAAAATTAGCAATGGCATATCTTTGGGGATGTTTTTAACTGAATTTGAACTACTTACGCGAATGACCCCGGTAGCTAAATCAACGTAGAATTGGGCCGTAAAATGCTGGCAGCAAAATGGATCATTTAAATATTCTTGCACTTTTTCATGATCCCTGGTTAACCAGTCCTTTTCTGATTTAAGTTTTTTTATTCGTTTATTGTTTTTACCAAATGTAAGTTTGTCTAGAATTTGGCTTCGGTTTTTTTTACCCAGAATCAACGCATTTAATTTGGCAATGCACAATCCAACTAGACCAAACCAACCAATTTTACCACCCGTAGCACTAAGGATAGTGGCGTTAACATCTTCTGGAAATGAGTTAATATAATCACGAACAATGAACGATCCCATGCTATGCCCGAGAATGATGACTTTTAATCCTGAGTGATTGGATTTAACTATTTGATTCAGTGAATGAACATCGCGTACGAGTTTGTTCCAGCCTTTTCGTTGCGCAATAAAGCCAACATTTTCAATAGATTTTGCTGTTTTGCCATGGCCTCGATGGTCGTGGGCGTATACACTTATTTGTTTTTGATTAAGCCATTTAGCGAAATGTGCATATCTCATCGAATGTTCGCTCATTCCGTGAACAATCTGCACAATTGCCTTTGGGTTAGGTACAAGCCACGCGTACCCTACCAGCTTTTGACTGTCAAACGAATAAAAATTAAAATTTTCCAATTTCGGGTTATTTGGACACTACAAACTTACCGCTCGTAAGCTTATTTTCAATCAACAGCGAATATTTATATACACCAGATTCGATATTGGCCAGATTTAAAATTGTTACCGGGCCATCAATTGAGAATTTACTTACTTCAGAGCCTTTCAAATCTGTCACTATTAAAGAACCTTTTGACTTCAAATGGTTTGTAATTTCAACTTTCATGTAGTCACTTGACGGGTTGGGTCCAATTATCACCCCAAGTTGCTCGGGTGGTGTAATTCCAGAGAACCAATTATACTCTGCACCGTCTATCTTTTCTACCCGGGTGTCCAATGGGTCCAACCAATATTTAAGGCTGTTAGATGAAGATCCACCACCTTCCCAAGCTACACCGAATCTTCCAAAATAATCATCATATGGGTGATCACAATTAGATTTTCCTCCAATCAAGTTTCCGATTACTCGTCCATTCTGGTCAAACAATGGCGCACCAGAAGAACCCGGTACAGTTGTTCCATTGATCCATTCATCGATGTGCCATGCTTTGTATTGTTTACCATTAAAAGAAATGTTGTCGCTAGTAACAAAACCAGTATTAAATACAATAGCCTTTCCAAAAAACAATCCAGCATTATGGATGCTGAAAACAGAAGAAGAAATGTTTCCACTGCGATCCCATCCAGCGTAATACGTATTAATAAACGGAGGAGGCGCATTAAACAACTCTACCAAAAGGTGATCTGTTGGTGAATAATTTGCACGGACAATGGCTCCATAATTAGTGAACTTGTGGGTATAGAAATTTGGGTTGCAGCTGTCAGCTTCGAATCCAAAGTATATAGACCAATTTAGGATGCCGTTGCTCAATTGATTGCTGTTTTCGAGAAGATGAGAACCTGTAAGTAGGTACGGTTTAAAGTTTCCACTAGTGTTCGCGACCATAACACCCGTTCCAAGATATTGTCCTGATCCAAACAGGATCATGACTACAGATTCGACTTGATTCCGATGAGGATCCGCAACTGCACAATATGTGCTCACATGACAGTCTCCCAATCTTTCTTGAATTTCAGAAACACTTCTGAAGCCGTAGTTGACTTGGCTGATTTGTAAATCAGTATTCGTTTCGGATGAGAATGGTTGAAATAGTTCAATTATTAAAGATTCTCCAGCAATCGGGAACGTGGAAAATTGAATATTTTCAGGACACGAATTATTCGTGTAAGGTCCTATTTTATGCGTTTTCTTTTTGTTGTAAACGTGAAGTATAGCTCCATCTGGCAAATCAAACTTATTGAACACGAAATTCAACGATTTGGCATCTTTACTTGCAATACCTAATCGGTAAATTGTTCCGCTGGTTGTTGCATAACTCGTTGCAGAGTTCAAAAAATTAATATCTGATTCGATGCCTATTGCGAAACGAAAATCATGCGAGTTTATCTGATCGGAAATATCTGAAAGCGATGGAGTATGAAATTTGAGGAATGTAGAATCAGGAATCTCTTTCAATTTCAACTGCCAGCTATGCGGAATCGAAGAAGAACTAGAGTTTTGACCAAAAGAATTATTGCACAACAACGTCGCAATCAATATGACTGCTGCAGAAAAGATTTTTTCTCGTATCGTATTCCATTCCAAATGAGGAGCCATCATAGACAAGAATAATCAAAAAACACAACTTTCACTCCAGTTATTTAGTTAATGGAGTAAAATAAAAGTTTAATGACGCTAAATTGTAGATTAAACTGCAATATTCAGCTTTGAATTTAACGTAGAGAGTTTTGCAAACGAACCATTTTCAGCAAGGCTACGGCGGTTTCTATACCTTTGTTTCCGTATTTTCCACCAGAACGATCAATTGCCTGCTGCATGTTTTGATCAGTTAGGACTCCAAAAATGACCGGTTTATTGTACTTAAGACCAACATCTTTTACCCCAATTGCACAGGAATTGCAAACGAAATCGAAATGTTTTGTCTCTCCTTCAATTACGCTTCCTAATGTCAGAATCCCGTCTAATTTATTGTGTTCCAAAATAAATTGAGCGGCAAGGGGCAATTCGAATGAGCCTGGCACCCATTTTACAATTATATTTCTCTCAAGAATTCCCTTACTACGAAACACTTCGAGTGCTCCGTTAAGTAATGACTGAGTGATTATTCTATTCCATTCAGACACGACAACCCCAAGTCTCAAGTCTTTTGCATTTGAAACTTCGCCTAAATCGAAATCTGACAGATTTTGGTTAACTGTTGCCATTACTTATAGCTAAGCATGGCAATATATTTCTTAGCGTCTCCGGCCTCTGTTGCCTCAGGGTACTTTTCTAATAATTCCTTGTAAATTCTAAGGGCTTCCTGATTTTCTGACTCGTCTTTTTCGCCTAAAATTAGCGAAGCAATTCCTGCTTTATTCAAGTACAAAGGAGCAATCGTGGTATGGCCAGAATGGTTTGCAGCTTGTATAAAGTACTTTCTTGCTTTGCTTCCATTGCCTTTTTCCATGTACGCATCGCCAATAGCACCCTTTGCCACTGCGCCAAGAATATCATCTTGAAAATCTACTTGTTCCAATGTTTCTATGGCCAAATCCCATTCGCCGGTATTTAAATAAGCCACTCCCAGTTCGTACCGAGCAATTTCTCCACCAGAATACCCACCGTATTCTTCAACCAACTGTTTTAATCCCTTGTGTTCGCCTAAACTATCCCCATGGATAGCACTTTCAAAATCATTTTTATCGAGTAGATAGTATTCTGATTTCCACAATTGCTCAATGGACTCCTTTTCATTGGGTTCCACGATCAGCTTTTTATATGCAAACACTGCAGCTATAACCACAGCTATTGCACCAAAAACAATCGATATCCGGTTTTTGTTATCATTAATGAAAGCTTCAGTTTTGCCATAAGCATCTTCAAGGTCCAGATTCCCTTGTGAATCATTATTTTCAGCCATTTCCGCTAACGCTTTTTTTGATAATACGCAAAAATATACTTTTTATCCGAA
This sequence comes from Flavobacteriales bacterium, assembly GCA_020631555.1. Taxonomy (GTDB): domain Bacteria; phylum Bacteroidota; class Bacteroidia; order Flavobacteriales_D; family Parvicellaceae; genus JAHDGY01. Next base: position 14,798 of record JAHDGY010000057.1, read on the forward strand.
GTAACTCAGCGCAATTCTCAATCATGCCTATTTTTGCATAAAAGATTGTTGTGTTTTTAGAAAAACTGTCGGTCCTGAACTTTAAGAATTATCAAAATGTTGATGTTCAATTCGGCCCAAAATTAAATTGTTTAGTGGGTAAGAATGGCGTGGGAAAGACCAATATTTTAGACGCAGTATATTACCTCTCTTTTTGCAAAAGTTTTTTAAATCCGATTGACAGTCATAATGTTAAGCATGAAGAAAAGTTTTTCATGATTCATGGTGAGTACTGTGTTGATGAGGGAGTGGAATCTTATTATTGTGGTTTGAAAAAAGGGGACAAGAAAGTTTTTAAGAAAGGCTCGAAGCCCTATGAAAAATTCAGTGAACATATTGGACAAATTCCGTTAGTTATTTGTTCGCCGTATGATGCAGAATTGGTGCTTGGTGGAAGTGAGGTGAGACGGAAGTTTCTTGATGGGGTGATATCACAATTCAACAACGATTACCTCAATTGTCTCTTAGCTTATAAAAAGGCTCTGCAACAAAGAAATAAATTGTTGAAGTCTCCTGAGGCTTATACAGATACTTCATCGATTGAAGTTTGGGACACCCAACTAGTTAAATACGGAAGTGTTTTGCATCTTGAAAGGGAAAAATTCACCAATGTTTTTGTTCCGTATTTTCAGAGAGCGTTTGAAGCCCTGACCAATGGCAAGGAAGAATTGTCAGTTGAATTGAGAAGTCAACTTCATGAATCTGAATTTACATTGTTGCTTGAGTCAAGTCTACAGAAGGATTTGATAGTAAAGTATACCACTGTAGGCCCACATCGAGACGAACTTGATTTTAAAATGAATGGGCACCCACTAAAGAAAATTGGGTCACAAGGGCAGCAAAAATCATTAACCGTGGCCTTGAAGTTGGCCTTACATGAATACATGGATTCAAATATGAAGCGTAAACCTATTTTGCTCTTGGATGATATCTTCGACAAGTTGGATTCGGATCGTGTAAGCAGATTACTTCATATTGTTTCAGGAACTGGATTTGGTCAAGTGTTTATAACGGACACAAATCATAGCCGGTTAAAAAATGCCTTGCGTGAGGTAGGAGAAGAAATCAATTTTTTTGAAGTTTGTGACGGGAATATTAATGTATGCAGCGAAGTGGAGATAAGCCTCTAAAGGCATTAATTGACAAATTGGTAGACGATTATCGTCTGAAAACTAAATTCAACGAGATTGATATGATCAATGCTTGGAACTCCCAACTTGCAGGCTTCATCGCTCAAAGGACAACCAAAATATACTTGTCAGGTAATACTTTATATGTTCATTTAAATTCAGCCTCTCTGAGACAAGAGTTGAGTTTGGATAAGAATAAAATTGTGCGAATGCTCAATAATTATCTTGGGAAAGAAGTAATTGAGGAGATTGTTTTTCGATAACCGTCAATCACAGTTCAGCTCGAACCTTGGCAGAAAGCTTGGACCAAACTAATTCGTACGAATGGTCAATTAGTTCCAATATAAAGCGTGATTTGAGAGATCCGTTTAAATAAACGGTGTTCCAGTGTTTTTTATTCATGTGATAACCTGGTACAATTTCCGGATGATTTGCTCTGAGTTCGACCGATCGCTCTGGATCACATTTTAAGTTGATCCTTTTATCCTCCTCTTCAATATTGCTAGCGGCAAACATTTTCTCGCCAACTTTAAATACCAGAGTATTTTGGTCGAAGGGAAAAGACTCGGTCACACCTTTCTTAGAGATACAATAATTTCGAATTGATTCAATATCCATAAGAATTACACTTGGTTAAATCGTTTGTAGAATTTCAGTGAAAATAGTGATTATTAAGCATTACTCTTTTATTTTTGAGAACTTCACAAACGAAGAAATGGTATTCAATTTATGGAAAGAGTAGAGCATTCTAGATGTCCTTTGTGTGATTCGGCGGAAATCGCACTTCGGTTGAACCTGGCGGATCATTCAATTTCCAAGGAAGAGTTTGATGTTTTTGCATGTAACGATTGCGGTTTTTTGTTTACACAAAACCCTCCACCAGCAAGTTCCGCAGGTAAATATTATCAAGCTGAAGCTTATGTTTCTCATTCCGATACCAAGGAAGGTGTAGTCAACAAAATATACCATGTTGTCCGCGACTTTATGCTGAAGAAAAAGTTCAAAATGATAGAGGGTTTTGCCATTGGTAAAACCATATTGGACGTAGGCAGTGGAACGGGTTATTTTCTAAATTTCATGAGGAACAATGGTTATGATACTTTGGGGATTGAAATCGATGATAATGCGCGTGAATATGGAAAGAAAAAGTTCGGCCTCAATATTTTGCCTCAGTCAGATTTAGTCAATGATTCAATTACAAAGCAATTTCATGTAATCTCGTTATGGCACGTTTTAGAACATTTATATGATCCAGAGCAGTACATTCAACGGTTTAAAAATCTACTTATGGGTGGTGGGCATCTGGTAATTGCGGTTCCGAATCCTGACTCGTGCGACGCTAGATATTATGGGGAGTATTGGGCTGCCTATGATGTGCCGAGGCATTTATGGCATTTTACGCCAAAAACATTGAACCAATTAACTGCAAAATATGGCTTTGAATTAGTTAAAATGAAAAGGCTTCCGTTTGATCCTTTTTACAATTCAATGCTCAGCCAACAATATAAATCTGGCGGAAACGGCGTTGTTCTGGGAGGACTTCAAGGTGGAATTTCATGGCTAAATTCTTTACTGAATATTAAGAAGTCCAGTTCTATAGTTTATGTGTTGAGAAAAGGAAGGTAAATTCTCTTAGGGTTACGCCTAGTTTCTGCACTTCTGGATTAGGAAGTATCGTCACGAAAATATATTATCTTTCGAAGAAAATTGTCTTCTCAACATCGACACG
>JAHDGY010000058.1 GCA_020631555.1 Flavobacteriales bacterium
AGCGACAGGAAATTTACAGGTTTATGAATGCCTATCGATTAGAATTTCCAGTTGGAAAAATGTGTAAAGTATTTAAATTGAGTAGAAGTAGTTATTATAACTGGCGTAATCATCGTCCTTCGAATCGTGATAGTGAAAATCGGATACTATTATTCGAAATCCCCCGAATTCATCAAAAAAAGCAAGGCAAGTTATGGAAGCCCTAGAATAACCAAAGAGCTCAATATTAAAGTGGAGATTCTTACGAAAGTGAACAGTTTTTTTTGATTTATCTGAGCATCTAAATTGGTTTTAACTGCTGATGATCTTTGAATAAAATTCAAAGGTTATGGCAAATGAACCCGTACATGCAGTACTTCTGTGGTTACACTCATTTTGAGCATCATTTTCCGTTCGACCCGAGCGATTTTATTCATTTCCGTAAACGAATCGGCCAAGAAGGGGTTCAGAAAATATTTGCTTATTCGGTGTCGCTCCACGGTAAAGCAGCACAGCAAGACCAGGTTTTATCGGATACAACGGTTCAAGAGAACAATACAACTTTTCCCACGGATGCAAAATTGGCTAAAAAGAGCATTAATCGGTGCAATGAAATGGCGGGTAAAGAACACATCACCCAACGCCAAAGTTATGTTCGAACTTCCAAGCAGTTGCTTCGAGATACTTACAATCCAAAACACCCCAAACGAAGGAAAAATGCAAAGAAAGCTGAGCGTAAACTCAAGACAATTGCAGGTCGGTTGATTCGGGAGCTAGAACGTGAGCTTGCTTCTGATAGACTAGCAGTTTATCAAGCTGAATTAGATTTGTTCCAACAAGTTTTGACCCAAAAGCGAAGCGCACAAACCCTATGAATTTGGAAATAAAATTGGACTCTCGAAGGCGAGCCGCCATCGAACCAGTGATCGGACACCTCAAAACAGATTCTTGAATGGCTCAAAATTATCTCAAAGCTCCAGAATCACCACAAATCAATGCATTTTTAGCTGCTGCTGGATGGAATTTGAAGAAAATGATGAGAAAACTCAAAAACGATACCTCTGTTGGGGTATTAATTGTCCTCAAAACCAGACACACTCTTCTGGACGGGTATCAAAAATACAACCTCATTTTTGGCTGCTGTTCAAATAAGGTGTATCAGCATTTGGGTAAATATCTTATGACGACACTACCTAACCTGATGAGGATGAAGGTTGAATTGTTCGGCAAGTTCGGACATCGTCTTGCGCTCTTTTAAAGCTTCCAAAACAACCTTTGTTTTAATTATTCTATTTTTCCTGTCCAGTTTTTTAGATCACTACAGTACTCTGCGAAAGGTGTTTGAATTGATATGAAGTAGCCTTTATTGAATGCGAAATAGCTGTTTTTTTATATGAAAGCAAGTGTTTTGCGCTATCTCAATAGAGTTACGTGTCCTTGATATCTTTTCAGAGTATTTCGCTCAGATTCCAATAATTCCACAACCCAAACGTATACATCTGATTTTGCTTGTTTTGCCGAACTATTTTCGCTGCCATCCCAGGGCTCTGTATAATCTATAGTTTGATACACTATATTTCCCCATCTGTTAAGAATAGTAAGTACGTAACCGGTTGGATGGACTCCAAAGAATTTGGGTCGAAATTGGTCATTTATTCCATCATTGTTTGGCGTGAAAGCGTTTGGAACATAGAACTCATGATTGTCGGAAATGCGTATCATTTTTTGTGTTGAGTCTCTACAATCAAAACTGTTTTTTACTGCTAAAGAAACAAAATATGTCCTTCCGGTATCGTTTGGAAAACGTATTTCGGGATTCGACAAAGTGCTAGATTCCAAGTTCGAAAATTCCCATAAGTTAGTAGTAACGTCAGCTGTGGATAAATTTATGAACTCCACTAGGGCATTAAGTAAGTTTATGTTATTTGGAGTCCAGGTAAAATTTGCTTTTGGCTGGGGAAATACCTTTGCGACCGGTCCGACTTGTTTTTTTTCTCGACAGCCTTTATTAGAAGTTATAGCCAATTCTACAAGGTAAGTTTGGAGATCAGGGGTAGCATTGGTGAAACAGTTTAAGGGGGATTTTTGATTGGACTTAGAGCTATCAGGAAATGTCCATTGCCAATGCACTATTTCATCCGGACTAGTATAATTAGCTTCAAGTGCTACACAGACCTTTCCACATCCTTCTTCAAAAGAGGGTACGGTAAATTTAGGTTGGGCAAAAATGTCTACCAACTTTTGAGTTGAATCGACACACCCATCGGACTGATAAACGATAAGTTGTACGGGATATGTTCCAACGGTTGGGAAAATAAACGATGGATTTTGTTTAGTGCTTTTAATACTGTTGTTAAAAGTCCATTGCCAATTCGAGATTTGACCTAATCCTGAGTCAGATATATCAATGAAATTTGTGGGTTTTCCTTCACACGGCTCGTTCCAAACAAAATTCGCAATTGTAGAGGTATCAAATGTTAGTCTTAGTTGAACAATTGAGTCGCAGCCAAATACACTTGATAAGGTGTCTTGAGCGACCGAATTGTTTTCATGATATGTGATTCCATTGATCCAGGTGTATGACGTACATGTTACAACTTCATCTACAGCTAATTGAACTTCTTTCTGGTTTATAGTAGTAGAATACTTGGAAATGCAATTATTATCATAGGTTACGGTAAGGGTAGTGGTAATCGGATTTGCTGAAGAATTAAAACTAATGGATTGACCGTTGCCGTCGTTGGTTCCATCGGAGGTAAAATCCCACTGCCAATCCGTAATATTGGATAAACCAAGTATAGAATATCCTTGTAGTTCAATTGGCTCTCCGGCGCAAGCCTTGTTGACGGTAATTCGAGCGTCATCAAGAGTTTTGTCAATCAAAGTGTCTTCTCGAGCACATGAACCGTTAACTGTGCAGGTAACTGAGTATTTTCCTACATTATTAGTATTTCCCATTGCCGCAATTACATCCAAATTAGGATTGTTTTGCCCGACTATTGCAACTCCATTGAAATACCACTGCCAAATCGGATTCGGCTTGTTTGAGGAAGCAGTAAGGATTAGATCGTCAGTACATAAGGATCCTGTTCCGTTTAGCTCCAATTCTATAATTTTGGAGGAATCTATAAAGGATGATTTTTCATTAAGGATTAGATTGTCCAAACCTATGTAAGGATAACACTTGTAGCTTGTTAAATCAATAATTGGGTATTGCGCACCAAGGCTGCACGGCGATCCGATCATAATTTCGGCAAAGTCTTTTGTGGGTGTAAATGTAAATTCAAGAATCTGCCAGTTCGAATTAGGATTATATGTAGCATGAGCGATTTCTTCCCAATCGGCCGTTCCTACAGGACATCTACTTGTATTCAGTGGTAATGTTCCACAATAATCGATTCCATAAATTGTAATATCGATTGGATCAGTTACCGGATTGTCACACGTTCCGAGTCCAATTCTTCCTGATGCCTTGACATGACATTTCAGCTTATATTCCACTCCAGCCCTCAGATTGTCTAGTAAACAAATTCCTACGAATTCCTGCCAGTCTTGGGCGACAATAATTCCAACTGCAGCTTGTCCGTCAGGGTATGGGGGAGGAAGAATACTTGTAAAACCACTAGTATGAAAATAGTCTGTTGTTGGACTGGTTGCTTGAACCCAGCCTGTCGCACAATTTAGTTGTCCATGTGTATTAGGAATGCAGTTGTGTTTTTCAAAAGAAGGATTTGGAATTAAAGAAGAAACTATGTCCACCTCTGAAACAATGTCTTCCACACATTCACAATCTGGGTCGTTTAAATCAACAAGCCCATCATTATCATCATCTATTGCATTATCGCAAATTTCTTGACAATAGCCACTCAACCCGTTACACAACGACAGGAATAATACGATAATCCATAAACCTTTGTTCTTAAGCATTGTTTACTTTTCTTTCTGCGCACCTTAGTAATTTGTAGATTGGTGTCGTTTGATGTAGGATATCAAAAATAACAATTAAATACCTGTAAATCAACATAAATTAGGCAACGGGGAATTTATTTGATTGTGCATTTATTCTACCGCACTAGATTTACATGTCCGATGTGCTGAATTTGGGTGTGGTTTTTCGAATCTTTGGCTTCAACTTTCCAGATGTACGTGTCTTGAATTGCTTCATTTGAAATTAGATCATCTGATCCATCCCAACTTGCACCCTTGCGGTTTGTTTGAAACACAACATCTCCCCAGCGGTTAAATACAGTAAATAAGTAATCGTCTTCCGAAATTCCGTAATGAATCGGGCCAAAAAAGTCGTTGACTCCATCTCCGTCGGGTGTAAACGTGTTGGGTACATATAACCCATACCCTTCTGAAACCATAATAAGTCCTTGGCTTGTATCCCGACATCCGTAAGTGTTTTCAACGATTAATTTTATTGCATATTTTCCGGAAGAACCCTTTGGTAATGTAATGGTCGGATTTTCTAATGTGCTTGTTCCAGCAGATTCAATCGACCAGAAAAAGGAAATTGCATCTGCTGACGATAAATTTGAGAGGTCGACTTGAGGATTCCAAACATTAAGTTTTTGAGGGGACTGTGTAAATCTTGCAAAAGGAATAGGAAATACTTTGGCGATCGGATTGAAAGTGTCATTTCCAACGCATCCCTTGTCAGATTTAGAAATTAAGGTGGCGAAAAAATCCTCTGCGGTTGTGCCACTTGTTTGAAAACAAGGTATTGGATTTTGTTCCTTAGAGGTTGTTCCGTCCGAAAACAACCAGTTCCACTCAACAATGCTAATAGAATTTTGAGATTGGGGATTCATTTGGACGCAAACAGGAGAGCACCCCGAATTAAACTCAGGCATAAGAACTTTTGGTTGTGGATATACATCTACACTGCGGACAATTGAATCAAAACATCCGGTTCCATTTCCGACTGTCAACTGTACCGAATAGGTTCCATTGCTTTTAAAAATATAGGTAGTATTCTGATTGTTAGACTGCTGTCCGTTTTCAAAAGTCCAGGTCCACTCAGAAATTGCCATATTTCCGCCATCAGAAGCATCATAAAATGACGCAGCCTGATTGACGCAGGCATTTTCAACAGTGAAATTGGCACTAGGAGGGTCGTTAAAGGTCAGATCTAATGTCACAACAGAATCGCATCCTTGAGAGCTTTGAAGGAAGAAAGTAGCTGTGTTGTTTGATTGGCTATATGTATTGCCATCAATCCACGTAATAGGTTCGCATGAAACAATAATATCAACACCCTGTTTGTTTTGATCTAAACTATACGTTCTGGAATAAGCGGCAGAACAACTATTGCTACCTACCACAGTCAATGTAGTGGTAAATGGTCCGTTGCTTGTAGGTAAAAAAGAAATATTTTTGGAAGTTCCATCTACTGTTCCATCCGACGTTAAATCCCAACTCCAAGAGGCAATATTTCCGACCTGTACGAAAGAAGAATCCGTGAGTTTTACCGAATCTCCAGCACATGCTTTTTCAAGGAGAAAATACGCAGTGGGCTGTTCCTGATTGTTGATTGTAATTTCTTTTTTTAGACAAGATCCGTTGAGCGTATATGTAACGGTATATAAGCCAGTATGCGGGTTAGGTACAGCAGCCATTACATCCAATTCGTTTGTAGTCTGACCAACAATTGCAATTCCGTTGTGATACCATTGCCAAGTTCCTCCGGCTTCACTTGCCGTCGCGCTCAGTTTTAAATCATTGTTGCAAATCGCCCCTGTAGAATCCAGTGCAATGGTTGGCTTGTTAAATTCAGAGGAGAGATTTACTTGCAAATCATCCAAACCAAAAAAAGGTGCGCAGTCTAATGTAGAATTATGGTATCCGGCAGGAATGGTGCACGGAGGTCCGATCATTATTGCCTGTAAAGCTACATTTGATTGAAATTTGATGGTGATTTGTTGCCATGCTTTGTTTGGGGTATAAGTGATTTTACCTACTTCATGCCAACCGTTTATTCCATCAGGGCAATTTCCATTACTTCCTGTTTGAACTGGCCAGATTGGGCAAGTCGCAGATCCAAAAAGGGTTATGTCAATATCGGCTGTAATACCATGGTCACAGTGATCGGTATTTCCTGTATTGAAGTCAAAGGAAAACCCTGTCGAAACGATATGAACATTTAAAGTTCCTTCCGTATTGGCTGGAAATGGACTGGTTAAACAGGCTCCAATGTACTCTCGGTAGCGATCGTTTATGTATTGGCCAACCGCTTTAAAACCAACTGCAGCAATGCCGTCTGGAAAAGGTGTCGGTAGAGGAGGGTTGTAGCCATTAGAATGGAAATAATCGGAAGAGGCTTGAGTCGCTTGTACCCATCCGTTTGCACATGTCAATTGTGCCATGGCATTTGGCTGACAAGAAAATTGCTCGAACGAAGAGTTTGGAATTAGTGAGGTGACGGAAGACTGAGAATTTCCGTTGCTTGAGTCCAGTTTACAGTCACAATCAGTGTCATTTAAATCTACGAGATTATCTCCATCGTCATCAATTCCATTGTCGCAAATTTCTTGTGAATGCAGGTTTAACACAAACAATGGAGTGCAAAAGATCCATCGGATCCATCTTGATAATTTCATAGCTTAGCTTTGAGTGCGTCGTCTAACTTCATTTGGGTGACGGAGAGGCGACTATTCTGATGAAAATTCTTTTAAGGTTGTCAGTTTATTGACGTTGTAAATTGTGGTGATGGCCAAATTTTAATACTAAACGGCGATTTATTTATATTAAACTACATTATAAATATACAAAACATCATAGAATTAGCGAATGAGATTTATATGACCACTGTAAGTTTTGTTCATTTTTGATTCTCGTTCTGTTAAACTAATTACCCAAATATAAGTGTCTTGTTTTGCAGGATTTAGTCCTTCAATTTCTGTTCCGTCCCATCCTATATAAGGCGATTTGGAATGATATACAATATTTCCCCATCGATTAAAAATTAGAAGCGAATAGTTTTTGGTGGACACTCTCTGGAACTTTGGAATAAATATATCATTGACACCATCACCGTTTGGAGAAAAAGCGTTCGGCACGTAGAATTTAGAATTCTGATTAATGGTAACCGTGTTAATGGTCGTATCCGAACAACCTGAAGAATTGGTTGCGATTAGGTACACATGATATTTTCGTGCTGAATCATCTGGAAATTCAAACACAGGACTTTCCTCGGCGCTGCTTCCTACGTTCCCAAAGTTCCATCCATATCGGATAGCATCCGCAGAAGATGTATTATAAAATGTTACTTCGGTATTCCATAGGTTGATGTGCCCCGGAGCGAAGAAAAAGTTGGCAGTAGGAATTGGTAGAACCTTAGCCACCGGTCCAAAAGTATCTGCAAAACGACAGCCAACATCCGAAGTTGTTATCAAACTTGCAAAGTACTCCTTTGTTGTGGACGAATTATTTTTAAAACAGTGCGTTGGTTGCTGTTTATCGGATGAGGTTCCATCAGGAAAGCTCCAATTCCATTCCGTTGTCTGTGCAGTTTGACCATTGTTGTCCATTACTGGAACTGCTTCTAAATCCAAACATACCTCTCCGCAACCTTCTTTGAAACTAAGGACACTAACCGCTGGTTGAGGATGAACTTCTATTAGGTTAATCACAGTATCTACGCATCCCATATTTGAAGTTGAAATGAGCATCACCGGGTAGGACCCCGCAGAGGTAAAAGTATGACTGCAGTTTTGTGTGGTAGCACTTTGACCAGCTCCAAAAATCCACGTCCATGCCGAAATTTGATCGGATCCGTTTGCAGTAGACGAGTCGGTAAATTTGAATTCTGTATTGGCACAAGCCCCTTCCCATTCGAAATTAGCGGTAACGCTGCTTAATGAGTATGTTTGACTAATAGAATCTACACATCCACTGTCCGATACAACGGTAAGTGTTGTGGTAAAAGGTCCGGATCCTGATGGTGTAAATACTGCATCTTGTGTTTGCGCATCTTGTGTTCCGTCTGAATCGAAATCCCAGCTCCAGGATGCAATCTTGCCGGTGTTTACAGTAGATTTATCTTCCAATTTGACCGGGTTTCCTACGCATGCTGCATCGAAATTAAACTGAGCAGAAAGTGTTTGAGAAGACAGAGAATAATCTTTGCGCACACAAGATCCGTTTGCGGAATAAGTAACATTGTACGTGCTATTCAGACTCAAACCACCACCAGATACATCTAACGAAGCATTTGTTTCTCCAGGTAAAGCGGCTCCATCTTGAAACCACTGCCACTTTCCACCGCTGTCGGGCGACGCGGCATTCAGAATTAGGTCGTTGGAGCACGATGAACCACTAGGAGTGATAGTTAGCTCTTGTGCTATGCCTGAAGTAAAAGCCGAGGTTTCGTTTACGATTAGTCCATCTACGCCAAAGTATGGCGTACACCCAACCCTATTGAGATATTCAGCCGCAGGATTACATGGTCCACCAATTATTATCGCATTTATGTCAGCAGTGGAGTTAATCTTAATTTCAATTAATTCCCAGTTATTTGAAGGGCTGTAAGTTATTTTCCCAACTTCTGTCCATGTTCCATTACCTGTTGGACAATTGGACATTGTAGTCAATGGAAGTTCACTACAATTAGGAGAGCCATAAACAGTAATGTCGATGTCTGGTAATATTCCAAGAAAATCGCAGGCTTCAACTTGGAAACCAACCATTTTCAGCCCTGTGGTAACAAAATAAAGTTGAAACAGCCCTTCTGTGTTGGCCGGCAATGGTTGATCCAGGCATGCACCAATAAATTCTCTTCCTACAGGGGCGAAGCCAGCTGCTCCAATTCCCTCAGGAAATGGGACAGGTAAAGGGTTGTAGCTATTCGAGTGAAAGTAGTCGGAGGTACCTGCGGTCGCTTGAACCCAATCTTTTGCACAGTTTAATTCCTCAAAGTAACTTGGAACACAAGTATGTTCTTCAAATGAAGGGTTAGGAATTAAAGAAGGTATGGTCTTAGTGGTTGTGGTTGTCGAGGTGTCTACATTGCAAGGACAATCTGGGTCATTTAAGTCAACCAAACCATCTCCATCATTGTCGATGCCGTCTGCACAATCTTCCGGACCTGTTGTTGCGCTATCGCAATTTTTGGTAATCGTATCCGAACAACCTAGGCTGGTGGTTACGATCAGTGTTGTGTGAGCGTTGGATCCGGTAGACGTAAAGGATGGATTTTGACCCTGACTATCAACATTTCCGTCCGATGTGAAATCCCATTGCCATTGGGTAATTTGTCCATCGGTAGTTATTGAAGCGTCTGTAAAACTGATTGTTCCTCCGCTTTCCGCGCAACTAAAATCGGCAATTGGCCGTACCGGCGGATTTACTGTTAAATCTCCACGAATGCATGAACTATCTTTATTGTAGGTGACAGAATAATTTCCTGCACCGTTGGTGCCAAGATTGTTACCACTTACGTCGAGTGATGCATTTGTTTGACCGACAATTGCCACTCCGTCCAAATACCACTGATACTTGCCTCCAGTCAAGGTTGAAGAAGCTTTCAAGACAAGGTTGTCTGTGCAAAGCGACCCTTCCCGGTCAACTTGTATTGAGTCTTCACCGGTATATTTTACCTGAACCCGAAGCCAGTCTATTGCATAGAAAGTTGTTACCGTTGTATTGCATGATCCTCCGATCATGATTGCGTTGATGTCTTTAGTGGATTTGATTTTAAATTCTACTTCATACCATTGGTTGGCCACTACCTGAATGGGGGCCTTTCCTATAGCATGCCAATCTCCATTTCCTTCAGGGCAATCATTGGTGTTTACCGGAAATGAGTTGTTGCAGGATCCGCTGCCAAATACGGTAACGTCAAAGTTTGATGCCGTAGCGGCGGCAACGAAAAATTTCATTGTGGCCTCTTCATTTGCTTTCAATGTATGCGTAAGACAGGTGGCAATATATTCTCTGGGAACAATACCCAAAGTTAAATTCGTTGCACCCTCTCCGTCGGGATATGGTGTCGGTAATCCTTGATTCCATCCATCGGCACGCATGTAGTCAGGAGAACCAGAGGTGCCCGTAAACCATCCGGTTGCATATTCTATTTGCCCACTTGTGGTAGGCTTTTGTGAATGCTCTTCAAATGATGGGTTTTTCACAATTGTGACCATAGAATCAACCGTACCTGTACATGAGCAATCTGAATCGTTGAGATCGATTAGTCCATCACCATCGTCATCTTTAGCATTGTCACATATTTCTTGACTATAGGCAACACCCAAGTTGAAAATTACAACAAATCCAAGAATGTTGCGTCTACTAAATAAAGTTAAAATCTTCATGCCAATCTTCTAAGTTTTTCACACAAACAAACCGCCATACTCACTAACACTAAGCAAAAGACGGATACTTGATGGGTCAAGTCAGTCTTCTTATATTTCTTAGCACAACTATTATACAAAGTAAACATGTGCTAATACGTGTCTATATTGCTGATTTAGAATAAGTTAATAGATAGGTGTGATTGTTGGTTGGTTAGAGGCGGTATTGATTGTCAATGTATTTTATCGAGTAATTATGCAGACGCAAGTAACATTGGGAGGAAGGATTTTATTATCGAATTAAGTTTACATGTTCCGAAAAAGGAGTACATCATTGCGGCGTTTTGTGCTGCTTTGTGGCTTCCTGCAAAGAGGTAGTTTTTTCTGCCGATAGCCACTGGCTTGAAAACATGGTAGTTCAGCGATAACAACTCCACTGTGTTGGTCCAAATCACTCAAATCACCCAAATCATCCACATCACCCACGGTCATTGACCGTCCTATTTTCGATTCGCCCACATCACCCAATGCGTATTTAGGACGAACAATTCGTCTTACAAATATTTTCATTGGAGTAATTTCCTCTCCTATTTTTTTGCCTCCAGTAGAAATGTTCTCTGGTTCAACAATTTTGAAATTGCAATGTGCACCCATTTTAGGGTTGTATTTGTAGTTTGTTTGGATGGTTTTTCAGTAACCTGCACCTCTACGTACTTGGCAATATCCAAATAATTGGTTGCTTTATCTGAGAACTCTATTGATTGATTGTCAATACAGTACTATACTGTTTGATTCACTGCTTCTTTTTTGTGACTGTTCAAAACTTGCATCTTGAAATATCTTACCGCCTTATTTTTCTTGCCTGTTTCAAGGCTTTCTAACGGAATTGATTCAGCCATAACTGCGACATTTTGCTGTTTAACACTTCCTTTACCGCGTTTTAACTTAATACCAGCCGGAGTGGTTTTTTCAAAGTAGCCCTCGTCAAATTCAACCATTCCTTCTAAACTGTACATTGCATCTCTGTGCCCCATGGAATTGCGAATCCTATGCATCAGAGACCAAAACGTGGCATAGCGAAGATTATTAAACTGTCGGCGCATTTCATGAGCCGAAATCCCTTTTTTGCTATAACTCATAAACGCTATAGCTAAATACCAGGTTCGAAATGGCAAATTACTGTTTTCCATCATGCTGCCACTGCGAAGGGTGGTTCTAAAACTGCAATGCTTACATTGCCACTGCCATTCACCTTGTAACCAGTAAAGTGCGTTTGATTTACAACTTTTGCAACACACTCCTTCTTTTTCTCGCTTAGCTTTGAAGTGTTCCTTACATGATTGTTCCTCTGGAAATTCAGACACAAATTCTAATATTGTCATGGAAATAATGTTTCTCCAAATCAACCAATTCAATTCGTAATCTAATTACCTACTGGTAAAATAGCGTACTAGCATAAATTATTTCTTGTTAATTTTAATTTCCAACTTCTTCGGGTCAGAAGATGGGCATTGTTTTTCTCAACTATTATTGGGAGTGATTGGTTAGGTAGTGCCAAATATTTTGGCTCAAGATTTAAAGGTGAATGGTCTAGTTCAGCTGTGTTTGCAATTTGAGCAGATGAAGACGCTATTGTGTAATTGGTTCAATGCCTTGTTTTGACTAAAAATAACCAGTGGTAACATCCGTTGCTTGAACAATCATCACTGGAGTCTTTGTTTTGTTGGTGATGATACTTTGGGCGAAACGATCAAATTGAGGTAGGATACTTTCTGTGTGGTAAGCCAAGGCAAAAACATCCACTCCAACTTTATCACCATATTCCATTATTCCGGCTTTGAATGCTTGATTTTTTGGGATCAGGTGAAAAACGGAGCTAACCTCGTTCTTGGCAAATTCTTTCCTTACTAGGGCAATTCTGTTCTTCAATTTTTGGGCTAGGCCTATATCTGCGCTGTCAGCGCCTACTACATGAACCATTGCTCCAAATAATTTCGCAAGTTGCCCCGCAATACTTATTATCTGAATACTTTCTTTGGTCATGGTAATAGGTACCACAATGTGGTCCAATTTCGGTGAAGGCAGTTCGTTTTGAACGATCATGAACGGGATTTTTGTGCTGTTGATCACCTTAATAGCAAAACTTCCAAAGATTTTCTGCATTCCTTTTGCTCCGTGCGTACCCATGATAATCATGTCTGCTTTTTCCTCGTCCGCAACCATTGCAATGTGCTCAAAAATATTCCCATCCACCACTTTGAAGTCCAATATTGGCCCACCAGGTGAATGATTCGCTGAAATTACTTGCCCACAATCCTTCTCAGCCTCTTCGCGTTCTGAAGCGTTTTTGATGACATGTACAATCAATACCCGGCCACTTGTTTTACTGGCTAGAAAAATTGCATGTTTAGTCGCTACATCGCCAACTGGCGTAAAATCGTGTGGAACTAGAAATGTTCTACTCATTCGCTAATTTTTGATTACTATAATACAATTCAATCTTTGTGGCTATGGTATAAATATAACAACTTAATTGAAAGCAGAAATTTTACTTCGCACTTGATGACACTCCTTTGTTGCCTTTGCTATTAGCGTTAACAGGTCCTTTTTTTCTGAAATTTCCTTTAGGCTTGTTGCCTTTTTTATGGAAGTATTTTTTCTTCTTTTTTCTGGGTTTAGGTTCAACCCATTCGGGGCCTGGACCTAGTTCTTCCTTGGGTTGTAGCTTATCTAGTTTTCTTTCGATAAGCTTTTCTATTTTATGAAATCCAATGATTTCTTGGGCGCTGATAAAGGTTATCGCTTCTCCCTTTGAGGCGGCTCTAGCCGTTCTCCCGATTCGATGAACATAATCTTCGGCGTCTTTTGGCACGCTAAAATTCACAACAAGATCAATTCCCTTTATATCAATTCCACGACTAATTACATCTGTTGCAACTATTATTCGCGTCTGCTTGGCTTTAAATCGGTCTAAAACTGCTTCCCGTTCACTTTGTTCTAGATCTGAGGAAATTCCTTCCACCGCGAAGCCCTTTCTAGACAACGATCGAACGATTTTAGAAACATTACTTCTTGTAGCGCTAAAAATGATAATGCTTTTGTAGTCTTCTCTCTCTTTTAACAATAGGCGAAGTAATTTTGTTTTTTGCTCATCTGAAGCCATGTACGCAAGTTGAGTAACACCTTCGACAGGCTTAGAAATGGCAAGAGAAATTTCAGCAGGATCTTTCAACAGACGTTTTGACAATTCCCTAATCTTTTTAGGCATAGTAGCGCTAAACATGAGAGTCTGCCTGTTTTTAGGCAAAAACGAAACAATTTTAAGGATATCGGCATGAAAACCAATATCTAGCATACGGTCTGCCTCGTCAAGAATTAAGTGGGTAAGACTGTTGAAATTTACATATCCCATGTTCAAATGGGATATGAGTTTACCAGGGGTGGCTATCACAATATCAACACCGCCTTTAAGTGCCTTCTTTTGTTGGTTCCACTCGCTGCCATCACCACCTCCATAAATTGGTAGAGAGGAAATTTCAGTACTGTATGCAATTGCTTCAATTTGACGGTCGATTTGGATTGCAAGTTCTCTTGTCGGAACCATGATTAACGCCTTAATTCCATTTCCTCCCTTTCCGTCCAAGATAGCATTAAGGGCGGGTAGAAGAAAGGCTGCCGTTTTTCCTGTTCCGGTTTGGGCACAGGCTATTAAATCTCTTTTCTTGATAATCTGCGGGATAGCTTGTTCTTGCACCGGTGTGGCGGTGGAAAAACTCATATATGAAATAGCTTCTAATAGCTGTTCGTTCAATCCAAGTTCGCTAAATTTCATATAGAGTAGGTTCTATTAAGTTTGGAGTAATATTAATGAGATTGTATTAACGATTCGCCATTGAGGTCCGTTGTTAACATTTCCGTCATTACATCGAAAAATGGCAACATACCTTTAAATGTCTTGGCTACTTCAGATCCAAAATCACTTTTGCGAATTTCTGCGTCGGAAAAACTCCGGGAAACCACAAATTGTTTGTAGCGTAGCAAATCGATGTTCGGATGATCCTTGTCAAAGTTTTTCGGTGCCGATTTTAATTTTTCACCTTTCAGCTCTCCAAAAACATTTTTAAAGTTCTTAGAATTTATAACCTCTCTCAATGGATCTGCATCTTGGTCTAATTGTTTTCTAATGTGCAACAAATCATCTTTGTTTGGCCCCCAAAATCCTCCGCCGACAAATGAAGCCCCCGGTTCAATGTGGAAGTAAAAACCGCCACGTCTTGAAGCCGTAGCTCGTTTAAAACCACCACCCCAGTGCGATTTGTAAGGAGATTTATCCTTGGAAAACCTAACATCTCGATAAATTCGCATCAAGCTTTTCTTGCCGGTTGCAGTTTCAATAACATCAAATTTTGATAGTTCATTTAATACGCCATCAGCAAATTCGATCATATTTTGATGAGCAAATTCATATTTATCCTTATTGGACGTGAACCAATCACGATTGTTGTTCATCCTGACTTCCTGCAAAAAGCTAATGGTTTTCGAATCTATCCCTTTGGACATAAATAATCTATCGTACGTTTAACATTACACAATTTCCCATTCTCTCGACGATCCCAGTTGTTTTCTATTTCTGGATTCGTCACGAAACGAAACCCCTAAAATAGACTTTCTAATGTCGTCGTTTACGGTTGCCCAAAGAAAATAGTTGTGTTCAACAAATCCTTTAACTGTTTCACTACAATCAATTTGGTGGATTTTGTTGTGAACCTCGGCTAGTCGAGCGTTGCCACTGTGACCAAGTCTTTCTGCATTTCCTTTAGTATAATCGGACAAATACATGGCGATGTCATCTTCGTTGTAATAGATGGAAACATATCGAGCTAATTCATGAAGTCTGCCCATAGCTTCGTCAGGTTCAAGAACATTGTCATCGATATCGGGTGCACAAAGAAAAATGTGCTTAAACAGTCTGCTTAGTTTTTGACCATCAGAAAATTCAATCATTGCCTGAACAGCATTTTGCAAAACGAAGTTCCCCATAGAATGGCAAACCAGATGCATTTCTTGATTGCAAAGCCGATCGTTTTTTTGTCGTGCGTCCAATCGAAGGGTAAGCAAAAAGTCACGTAGTTTCAAGAAACCTCTGGCGATGGCTTGGGCCGAATCTCGAGCATCATGGCGATCCGATTTATAAGCCGCGTTTTTCATCATCTTGCCATTGGACGGCCATGTAAAGAGAATCACTTTAATACTATCTTCACCATCAATTTTGTTTCGATTCAGCATGAATTCCAAGGATAAAGCAGAGCCAACCGCTTCATACCAATCCACATTAAAGCCGTGAATGAATACAACAACGTCAGTAGAGTCCATCATGTATTCTTTTACGGCCCGAAACATTTTAGTAGAAGGATTCTTGGTTAGTGCCAGTGGAGCATCTACATCTGGAGTATCATCTTTATAGGCTTCAACATTGCTTTTTTTTGCCTGTCCTGTCAAGTAGCTGGATAACCCTTCGCCGTCTCCAACACGATCACCTTTGAACTTTTTGTCTAGGTATTTTTGAACTTTATTCTCGTCGTATTCGATCGAAATTTCACCAAATCTTAAATTGTAATGTCCGTTGGAACTAAATTTAGGACCATAGCTTTTCGGGTTCCATCTATCGCGACCCTCATGATTTCTGTTTGTCGCGTAAAAAAGGTCTATTTTTTTCAAGGTAATATATTTTTTTGGGAATCACGCAATATAAGATTTATGCGGTTTTCTAAAGTGTCGATTGGTAACTAATATATGGGAGCTAATTTGAAAAAATAAAGGAAACGCTACACTTGGTTGATTGGTCGGTGCTGTCTACTTTTACCGCACAAAATTACGTACTATGAAATTCTTTATTGACACGGCGAATCTTGATCAAATTAGAGAGGCCGAGGATCTTGGTATTCTCGATGGCGTCACGACTAATCCATCTCTAATGGCTAAAGAGGGTATTTCCGGAGAATCGAATATTCTGAAGCATTATGTTGATATCTGTGAAATTGTTGATGGAGATGTAAGTGCAGAGGTAATTTCTACCAACTACGCCGATATGATTATTGAGGGTGAAAAAATGGCAGAATTACACGAGAACATTGTAGTAAAGGTTCCAATGATAAAGGATGGTGTAAAAGCAATTAAGTATTTTACAGACAATGGAATTCGAACCAATTGTACCTTGGTTTTTTCGGCTGGTCAGGCGTTACTTGCAGCAAAGGCAGGAGCTAGTTACGTTTCTCCGTTTATTGGCCGTCTGGACGATGTGTCTACAGACGGAATGGGGTTAATCAATCAGATTAGAGAGATTTACGACAATTACATGTACGATACAGAGATTTTAGCGGCTTCAGTTCGTCATCCGATGCATATTATTGAATGTGCGGAAATAGGAGCTGACGTTATGACTGGACCGTTGAGTGCAATTTTAGCGCTGTTAAAACATCCGTTGACAGACATTGGGTTAGAAAAATTTCTAGCAGATTACCAAAAGGTGAATGCTTGATAGATAAATATTTCCTTTTCTGAAGGCCGTCCAAAGTAATGGATGGCCCCTTTTTCATTCCTAAGCATTCGCAAAATACCAGTAGCTACAGTGTGGACCTTCTACCTTTATCTGGAGACTATAGTTAAGCATGAACTATAGTTAAGCATGAATTAATATGCTTAAGTGATGGGAACAGGAAAACGTTATTACAGCAAGGAGTTCAAACTTGAAAGCTGTTGAATTAAGCAATGTTCGGGGTAATGCACGAGAAATTGCGGAAGAACTGGGGATTAAAGCCGACTTGATTTATCGTTGGCGCAAGGAACTTTCTAGCAAATCGCATTTAGCATTTGGAGGTAAAGGCAATGCCCAACTGAGCAAAGAAC
>JAHDGY010000059.1 GCA_020631555.1 Flavobacteriales bacterium
AAAATTCAGAAGTCAAAAAACCAAAATCAATACGCACTACACCGGACCCTTACATAATAAAAGTCAGGCTTTGCGAAATAAGATTATTGTGGCGTTACTGGATTTAGGCTTAGATCCTAATAGACTAGTCGTAACAAAAGAGGAATTGCTGGAGCAAGGACCAGTCTTTGAAAGTGGTATAGACAATTCGGTTGATGTCGATACGAACAAGAGAGAGTATATTAAAAACCAATATGTAAAGTTGGTTTCTATATTATAGAAAATGCTTCTTATTGTCCCAGTAGACCTTCAGCTTCGTTCACGCTGATTACTTTGCCTTTAAACAAGCCTACAATGTAAGCATTTTCAATTCCCTCACGCTGGAAAAGGTGCATTTGTTCTTCAGCTTCATAAATATTGTTGTACTTACCGGAAACGTATTGAACCTTGTTAGTTTGACTATTGGTTACAGGCTCTATCCCTCCGATTTCAAGGAAAATATCAAGAATATCTAATGGAATTGTAGCGGTAAATTCGCCCACTAAAACGGTGAATGAAACCATTGATTTATCAATAGCACCATCAATACTTTCGTCTCCATGATTTGGGTCATCTTCAACTCCCTCGGGCACATTAAATCCACCTTCGGCTAAAGTGGTTGCAGCACCATCTTTGAATACGCGTATAAATGACTTTTCATAACCGGCGTTTCGTAGTTCGAGCATTCGATTTATTGCTTCTTTTCCATCTACAAAAGACCCAGAAAGATATCGTGTAAATCCATCATTTCCTTTTAAACTGACTAGGCCAGGTACGTCAGAAAATACAGCATGGGAAATGGTCTTTGTAAATGCTCCAATTTGGACCCAATACACCATTCCTTTAGAAAGAGGAGGTAGATCTTTGGGTGCCACAAAGTTGTTTGGTTGTTTAACTCTTTTCAATTTAGTTCTGCCATTTTTAGTGGATGCCTTTACAATTTGGGCGCCACTGTATCCTAAGTCTTTTACCTGATCCAGTAATGCATATGCTTCATTTCTGTTTTCAATATCTCCTAAAACAAAGAAGGTTGAATCCCCTTTCTGGATCGATTTGAAGCGTTTAAAGTGAAGGTATTTAGAAAGATCGTTAGCTTCGACACCAGTTTGTTGTCCATCCAATACTACGATTAGTTCTTCCTTATTTCTCGCCGGGCGAGGACGTAGGTTATAATAGGGGAGGTCGCTACTTTTTATCGAATTTCGTTCAATTTCATAGTCAGTATCATTGTTATATTCACCTGTTGAATCCATCCAACGCAAATAATCTTGCATGTAGAGATCATCAGTCCAAGCAATTCCGCTATTGGATACTCTACTGAATGGAGGAGTTTCTAATTCATTGTCAAACAAATCTGGTACTCCATCTTTATCTAAATCTTCCGGACATCCATTTTCATCCACTGGTCGAATGGAATCGCTCGTATTAGCACATTTGTCTGCAAGATCAGGAACTCCATCTAAGTCAGAATCAATAGTATCTTTCAAAAATAAATCCTGCCAATCTAGTTCCGAAGGATCACTGAACTTGTCATCTTTCCCACCAATGGAGTAACTCAGAGCAACTTTCGTAAATAAGAATCGATCCGTTAAATTATCTCCTTTTCTGTCCCCAATACTTTCTGCGGTTACGTTATCCAATAAGTCTGTAAATGTGTAATGAAGGTTAGTTGAAAGTTGGCAGGAAAAACCTTTTCCAAGAATCATATTTGCTCCAATTCCAATTGGGATTGCAACATTTCGTTCTTGATATTTACCAAAACCATCCAAATCCAAATTTCGTAGGTCTGATTCATAAACGTAGTCTCTTTGAATTATTTTGGCAGTCGCTAAGTTTGATTCAGTTTCTTCGGAATTTCGAATAGAGCCATCAGACCAGTAATGATACATGTTCCCTTCAGCGTCGTATAAGTCAGCTTTAGACTTAAATTCAAATGCTTCTATTCCCAAACTAATAAAGGGATTTACTCGTGGTTGCTTTTTGAAAAGATGACCAAAGTCGTAGCTGACCCCAAATCCTACTGCACTTACATCCGATTGGAAGTTAAGATTTCTATTATTCGATCGTTCACTTGCACTCATTGTTCCTAACAGAACATTGCAATTAACATCAAAATTGTTGAGCACTCTACTGGAAATGCTCAAATCGTAACCAATACTGCTAACAGTTGGATGATGGTTATAGTTGTTCCCTACATCTCCAAAAAAGCTTAACATTCCAATCCCAAGACCTATTCTAGGATTAAAGCTAAATGTGTTGGATGCGTTTGGTTTAAAGGTAGAATCAGATGGCTCTGCACAGTAACTAAAGAAACAAAGCAAAACCCCTCCGATTAATGAGAGTGATGAGTATTTGGTCATGTTAAGCAAAATCCATTCATGAAGTTAGCAAAATTAGCATTAAAACTTGATTTACTTTACCCATTGCTGTTCTGAAATCACAAGTGCTTCCTGAACAGAAATTCTAGATCCCGTGTTGTACGCTGTTACGAATGGGTTCGTATTTAGTTTGTGGTCTTTCTTAACTCTTTCTCTTTTATCGCGGGCCTGCTCGTAGTAAGAAAAGTTTCCTACCGTATATTTGATCCAACCTTTGTGGTTTTCTAAAGTAATTCTATCCTTTACACCATACTTTTTGCTGAAATAGTTTTTAGACACGTTTTTGTGACCAGCGCATATTTGAACTCGGAAAGAAATATTCTCGTTATTCTTAGGTCTGTCAACAACATTATTGACGGCCTTGGTATCATTAGCGGCAATTTCCTTGGATTCAGAAATAGCTTGATTTAATTCTTGAGTTGGAGATACTTCCACTTCGTTGTTTTCGGAAACGTCGTCGTTCAATGCGTCACCTAAGTCATCACCAAGATCGTCATTCAGATCATCGGCTAATTCTTTATCCAAATCGTCGTTTTCTGGATTATCCGCCAGATTGCTAATTGCGTTATCTTCTTTACCGTTTAATTGATTAGAAATATCATCTTCGATATCACTACCAAGTTCATCACCCAAGTCACCCAAGTCACCCAAGTCACCCAAATCTTCTAAATCATCTGATTCGTCATCGAGTTCATCTTGTAATTTGTCGGTAGTTTCTTCGATTTCCTCAGCCACTTCGTTACTTAGATCATCTCCTAAATTGTCATCCAAATCGTCGGTCATATTATCGCCCAAATCACTATCCAAGTCGTCAGACAGCTCGGTATCCAAATCATCTGTTTCATCATCATTACTAGCTAAAGGTTGAGAGGAAGAAGATTCGTAAACAAATGAACCTTTCTCTAGCTGTACAATTTGCGGAACGTCGTCAACAATTAGAAACTCACCGCCAAATTCACCTCGTAGTTCGTATTCTCCATCTTTAGCGTTGTCTGGACTTAGCAAATAAGCAATATCTATGGTTGATTTGGATGCCGAAATATCTCCCCATAGAAACTTAACCTTCTTGTCCGCTGCGATAAACGCTGCATTGTCCGTTTTTACACTTGTAGCAGTAAAACCTGAAGGAATAAAGTCAACTACTCTTCCAAATCCTGATGCGTCACCTTTATTTATCGTTATACTAACAAGGTATCCTCTATTGTTTTCGCTAATTTTCCTTTTAGATGTAATCGATATAGTTTGGCTAGTAGGAGCGGTTGTCTGCGAGGGCTTTGCAGTTTCTGAATTGCTGGCAGTTGCTTTGGCCGCTTCTATATTCACCTCAAGAGCTGGGATGTCCATTTTTACTGGAGTAGCGTTGTCTATGTAGGAAAGAACCCCAGAAATTTTTTGAATTCCAGCCAAATTTTTATTGGCCTTTAATACGTATGTCAACTTTAAATACTCGTCTTTTGGGATTGAATACCAAATGAATAAAGCCTTGTCTTTTGAGTCTGAAAACGATGCTCCAGCGCTTTCTTTTTCCACCACCGTTAATCCAGGTGCTTCTGATAAATCTAATTTTATTCTTGCCGGACCTGTTACTCCAGGCTTTATTAATTCCAATTGCACAGTAATTTCTTCACCTTGCTTTACCGACCTCGGCGATTCGTGAGTTATAGAAACCTTTCCTGCATTCCACCAAGAGAAAAGTAAAACTCCTGCTACGTTGACGGATAATAATAAAGCCTTAACCATGAGATGATTTTATTGATTACCTCACGAATTTAACCGAGACATGAATTCGTACTAGCTCAAGAATTTATTGTTGCGAACAGGACTTTGTTAATTTATGCTGAAATGCAGAAGAAAAAAAAGATAAAACCAATACTGCTATTGGTTTAGAAAGGGTTTTTATTGTTCGAAAAAATAGTCGATAAGATCGTTCAGTTTACTAACTGTAAATCCATTTGTTCCTTCGAAAAAATCATCAATTGCACCGGTAATTTCGTCGGCTACGATTATACCGTCATTATTTGCGTCTGCTGCTCTCAGCTCAGCTGGTATTCTATTAGGATCAACTTGAGTATTATTTTCGGTAAGACGCTCTTTAATTTCATCGTCAAATTTCTTCATACTTTCGTAAGCAGGGTCTTTGGAGAATATTTTTAACCTTTCTTCCGTAATTTTAGGGCCTTTTCGTCTTTCTGCTAACATTTCATCAGTTAGGGATACTCCCGATTCATCAACTGTGGCACCTCTTTCCGTTTCAGGTTCTTTATCCAAATAATTAGGCACCCCATCTTTGTCATCATCAAATGGACAACCTTTTTTGTCAACCTCAATGTTTTTAGGTGTATTGGCACAAAGATCGTTTAGGTCATTTACTCCATCACCATCTGTATCTGAGGCGTCCAACTCAGAAAAGTCATATTCTATTTCGTCTTCTTTGCTTTTATCCCGCTTTCTGAACGTATAATTGATCGAAAATCCTGAATGAACAAACATATCGTTGTCTCCGTTCATTTCCGTATTGTCAATCCAGTCTGTCGACGTTATGTTCAAGGAAGTGAAAATTCTAGCCTGCCAATGCCGGGTTAATTTAAATTTGAGACCAGCGGTAATCGGAAAGGTTAACGTGTTTCGCGCATAATCGTTCGCAGTGTCAGTAAGTTTAGTCTC
The DNA here is from genome assembly GCA_020631555.1 of Flavobacteriales bacterium. Taxonomy (GTDB): domain Bacteria; phylum Bacteroidota; class Bacteroidia; order Flavobacteriales_D; family Parvicellaceae; genus JAHDGY01. The sequence continues at coordinate 5,061 of JAHDGY010000059.1, forward strand.
GTAGATATAATCCCGTTGCAGTTCATTTGCGTTGTCCGAAGCAGGCGGATTTTCAGGTTGATCGTAAATCAAGCCGTTACTCCAGTAGTAGTATTTTCCCTTACCATTTTCCAGGTCTCCATAAGGATCAAAAAGCAGATAGTTAACCCCGGCACCGATGTAAGGACTAAATCGAGACCTTTTAGGCATAATGAGATCATTGTCAAAGTGAAAAAGCAAGCTTGCTCCTCCGGCCATAATTTCTGACTCGAAATTTTTGTTCCTTCCGGCCATTCCCACTTCATTGTAGGCTAATGACCCGTAAAGACCATTAAGAGACAGTGAGAAAGCATGTAGAAATCTTCTTTCCAAGCTAAATTGATACGCCGCCCGAATACCCGTTAAACCGCTTATTTCTGATTGATTGGAAAGGTCGCCCATGAAATTGCAGAACCCAGCTCCTGCACCAATTGTTAGGATGTGACCTTTATAACCGTAATCGGTTGTGTCAATTTCTATTGGAGGGAGCGATCTGTTTTTCTTCTTCTTTTTCTTTACTTCAGTAACTGTTTTTTCTGCTTCAGTTGGTTGTGCATATCCCTGAACTGCAAGTGCAATAAAAACGAGAAAGTAACAGTTTTTTAAGTATTTAAGCTTAAGTAGTTCAACTAAGAAGTTCCGCATTTGCATTTACTAAGTTTGAGCAAAGATACAAAATCGATAGTCGACTATTATTGCTTGACAGGCTAAAAATTTGGTTTATGGATGAAGTCTTTGTAAAAACTATTGATTTCTTCTACTGCTTCGGCAGGTGTGTCAACCAATTTAATTAGGTCTAAATCGCTAGTACTAATATTGTTCTGGTCTTCCAGCATTGTCGATTTAATCCAATCTAGAATTCCAGACCAATATTTTTTACTGAGTAAAATAATTGGAAATCGAGCTATTTTTTTTGTTTGAATTAGGGTAAGGGCTTCGAAAAGTTCATCCAAAGTCCCAAAACCTCCTGGCAAAACAACAAACCCTTGGGCGTACTTAACGAACATTACCTTCCGAACAAAAAAGTAGTCAAAGTTGATTAGTTTGTCATTGTCGATGAACGGATTAGCCTCTTGTTCGAAAGGTAGATCAATATTAAGACCAACGGAAACTCCGTTACCTCTCTTAGCTCCTTTATTTCCAGCCTCCATAATTCCCGGTCCACCACCTGTAATTACTCCGTATCCATTGCTAGTAAGTTCGTAGGCAAGATCTTCAGCTATTGTGTAGTAAGGGTTGTCTGGCAGAGTTCTAGCCGATCCAAATATTGAAACACAAGGTCCAATTCTTGCCAGTCGCTCATAACCTTCTACAAACTCGGACATAATCTTGAATACCGCCCAACTATCGTTACTCTTTATTTCGTTCCAATCTTTCTTCTTAATAGTCTTGTTTATTTTATCGTGCGGTGATTTCATAGATGAAAATTTCAATGTTATACGGAGAGTTCGTCTTTGAGATACTTAGCGGTGTGGCTTTTTTTTGATTTTGCCACTTTTTCAGGTGTCCCAGAACACAAAATTGTACCGCCTTCTTTACCTCCTTCGGGTCCGATGTCAATAATATGGTCCACCACACGAATAATATCCAGATTATGCTCAATTATCAGAATGGTATTACCATTATCTGCTAGTTTATTGAGAATTCCAAGCAACAGTCTAATATCCTCAAAGTGTAAGCCCGTAGTAGGTTCGTCGAATATGTATAGGGTTTTTCCAGTTTCTTTTTTTGCCAATTCTGTGGCCAATTTTACACGTTGGGCTTCACCTCCTGACAAGGTAGTAGAAGGTTGTCCTAGGGTTAAATAACCTAAGCCCACAGATTGAAGAGCTAATATTCGATTTCGGATATGGGGCACATTTTCAAAAAAGTCGCACGCATTATTAATCGTCATATTTAATACGTTGGAGATTGATTTGCCTTTAAAACGAACTTCCAAGGTTTCACGATTATATCTTTTTCCTTGGCAGGTCTCGCATTTTACGTAAACATCTGGTAGGAAATTCATTTCAATGGTTCGCAAACCGGCTCCTTTGCATGTTTCACAACGGCCACCTTTTACGTTGAAGGAAAATCTTCCAGGTTTATATCCCCGAATTTTAGCCTCCGGCAAGCTAGCAAACAAGGCTCGAATATCCGTAAATACACCTGTATAAGTTGCTGGATTCGATCTCGGAGTTCGCCCAATTGGCGCCTGATCTACTTCAATCACTTTGTCGAGGTATTCCAAACCGTCGATACTTTTATAGGCCAACGGAGTTTTAACACCACGGTAAAAGTGCTGATTTAATATTGGATAGAGCGTTTGATTAATTAAGGTTGATTTTCCGCTCCCAGAAACACCGGTAATACAAATTATGGTTTCCAACGGAAGTTTAAGCTCTACATTTTTCAAGTTGTTTCCAGAGGCGCCTTTCAAAACCAAATTTTTGCCACTCCCTTTTCTTCTTTTTTTAGGAACAGGAATGCTCAGTGCGCCATTTAAGTAGGATACGGTTAGTGACTGATCTTTAATGATTTGCTCATACGTTCCTTGAGAAACAACCTGTCCACCTTCTGCACCCGCACCGGGGCCTATATCCACGATGTGATCAGAAGACTCCATCATTTCCTTGTCGTGCTCCACAACTAAAACGGAGTTTCCTGTGTCTCGTAATTTTTTTAGGGAGTTAATAAGTCTTGAATTATCACGCTGATGCAGGCCGATACTAGGTTCATCCAAAATATAAAGTACGTTGGTAAGTTCAGATCCAATTTGAGTTGCCAAACGAATACGTTGCGCCTCTCCTCCGGATAGGGTTCTAGAACTTCTATTCAATGTCAAATATTCTAACCCAACATTGAGTAAAAAGCTGATTCTAGATTTAATTTCTTTTAGAATTTCCCGGCCAATGGTTAGCTGTTTTTCTGTGAGTTTTGACTCGACGTCAGACAGGAAATTAGATAATTCTGAAATGTCCATTATTGCCAGCTCAGCTATATTCTTCCCAACAATTCTAAATTGCAAAGCATCTTCCTGCAGTCGCAATCCATTACATGCTTTACAAGGAAGTCGATTCATGAAACTTTGTGCCCATCGTTGTGCAGCTTTTGTTTCGGCATTTTGAAGGCTCCTTGATACGAAACTAATAACCCCTTCGAAACTGGATACAACTTCATTTGCTCCTGTTACACTCGTAACCTTAAGGTATTCATTACTACCGTAAAGTATTTGGTTAACAATTTCATCGGACATGTCCTTTAGTGGTGTAGTAAGTGTAAAATTATGAACTGCTAATAACGCCTCTATTTGTTTGATTATCCATGAATTTGTGTTTTTTCCAAGTGGGGCAATTGCTCCCTTTTTTACTGACAGTGTTCGATCCGGAATAATTTTGTCAATATCTACAACAGGCGTTTCACCAATGCCATTACATTTTTTACAAGCTCCGTAAGGGGAGTTAAAGGAAAATAAATTTGGTTCTGGATCGCGATAAGAAATTCCAGATTTAGGACACATTAAGAATTTACTAAACGTTCTAACTTCATTCGATTCGGGATCAAAAACCAACATAGTCCCATTGCCTAATTTTATAGCTAGTTCAATGGATTTGGACATGCGTTTTTTTTCGCTCTTAGTGCCGGCAATGCGGTCTACTACAACCTCGATATCATGGACTTTATACCGGTCCAATTTCATCCCAGGTTCAATGTTTTGAATTTCTCCGTCAACGCGAACTTTCGAATAACCTTGTTTTCTAATTTGCTCAAAAAGATCACGATAGTGGCCTTTCCTGCCTTTGATTAATGGGGCAAGTAATATTATTTTCTTGTCTGTAAACCCTTGAAGAATGAGGTTCAAAATTTGGTCGTCGGTATACTTAACCATTTTGTCGCCAGAAACTCTTGAAAATGCTTCACCGCAGCGGGCGTACAACAGGCGCAGGTAGTCGTAAATTTCCGTAATGGTTCCAACGGTGGACCTCGGATTTTTATTGATCGTTTTTTGTTCTATTGAAATTACTGGGCTTAATCCCGCAATCCGATCGACATCTGGCCGTTCTAGATTTCCCAAGAACTGCCTTGCGTAGGCAGAAAACGTTTCGATGTAGCGACGCTGTCCTTCAGCGTAGATGGTATCAAAGGCCAAAGAGGACTTCCCACTCCCACTTAATCCTGTAAAAACAACTAGTTTGTTTCTAGGAATGTTGAGGGAAACATTTTTTAAATTGTGTACTCTCGCTCCTTCAATTTCAATGTTTAGGTCTTCAACATGGACCTGCTCTTTAGTGTTGTTTTCGCTACTCATTTAACCTGTAATACTACCTTGGCAATAAAAGTACATAAGATGTGCTGTCTGCCACCGGAAACTCGTTACAACGTAGCCATGGATTCAACAATTTTATCGTCTTTAAGTCTGTTTCTTTAGAATTTGCAAAGGTAGACAGATCTGTTATGGTTGAATCAACTGTTATTTTTTTTGTTTTATACGGCGGATAGAGGTGTTTCCTGTTGATGTTGAAACCATAAGTTTTCGAATCGTTTAGTATCGATTTTGCGGCTAAAATTCGGAACACATATCTAGCCGTCTCGGAATTTAAATGCATATCGTAGTAGCTTTCCACAAGTTGGTTTTTCAGTCGCTTTTCCATCCCATAGGTACCAATATTGTATGCCGCCGCGGCCAAAGTCCAAGAGCCAAGTCGCAGGTAAGCCTTCTTTAGGTATTTACAGGCCGCGATTGTCGATAATCTAACGTTAAATCGTTGATCAATGCATGGACTGACCTCTAAATTGAATTCATTGGCTGTTTCGGGCATAAATTGCCAAAACCCAGCTGCGCCACGTGGGGAAATAGCGTTTGTTAATCCACTTTCGATTACGACCAAGTATTTGAAATCCACAGGTACGTTTTCTTTTTTCAGAATCGATTCGATTATTGGAAACCATCGGTTCGCGCGTTTTAAGATTAACGAAGTTTTTGATTTCCAGTAAGTTCCGATTGTTAATTCTCTATCAAATCGTTCACGAATATCTTGTTTGTGCAATGGAACACGTTCACTACAAAATGTTATTCGCTCAGGAAAAATCGGGTTGGTTGAGTCCGCAATATTTGCGGTTCCATTCTGCCCGTCAAGATTGGATGGTTCAGAACAAGATGTAAACCACAAGAACAGCAAACAAACCACGATTCTTTTTGTCCGACAATATTCTTGCATTAAATGATTTAGTCCGTTTCTTTCTTAATTTTTGTTGTTAGGTAAAGGGATGTAAAAACGAGTACAAAGTACAAGAAATATGCGGCAGAATACCAAAAATTCCACTCAACAATAAATTTAAAGCTGGCAATCGAAGCCACCAGTGAAATAGTTGATATGCCAATAAATACAAGTCCCACTTGGCTATCGGTAAGCCCGAGATATGAAAGGTGATGGGTTGTATGATCTTTGCCACCCATGAAAGGAGATTGTCCTCTCCGTATTCTATTGATCACTACGGAAGTAGTGTCTGAAATTGGTAAAATAAACGCGATGATTACTGCAGCAATCTGTTGTTGACCGAACTCATCTCCGCCAATACTCTGGGCATTCCACAAAAATTTGATACCAACTGCTGCAAGCAGAACGCCAAGAAATTGACTGCCTGTATCCCCCATAAACATCTTAGAGGGGTTCCAATTGTGGAACAAAAAACCAATGAGCGATGCAAGAGCGCCCAATAGGGCAATAAAATAGAAACTATCATAACTATTGGTAATGCCCAAATAGCTAATAATTGTGAGTAGGATGAATATAGAGACTATAGTTGTAATGCCATCCATGTTGTCCAACATGTTGATAGAGTTCATTATACCAACGACCCAAAGAAAGGTTATTGCATAGTTGAGAACGTCTATGTCAAAGATTTCGATGATGGTTCCGGTTGCGGCTAAAAATGTTCCGCAAGCAAGCTGGGCTACTAACTTTAGAACAGGCTTTGTGTTGTATGCGTCGTCTGCTAGTCCTAAAAGAAATCCAAAACTAGTAGCACCTAAAATGCCTAAGGCAGCTACGTCATGAAAGACATTGCCTTTGTCAAAAAAGAAGGAATAACACGCCACGGAAAGTAAGAAAACCATATACATTGTAATTCCACCTAAACTGGGTTTTACAATGTTGCTCCAGCGAATTGTAGCTTCATTTTGATGCCGAATTCCAAGATTGGTGGCAAACTTCAATAAAATTGAGTTCATCAAGATCGTAAAGAGAAATAGACAAATGAAAAAGCCTGAATATAGGAGGTAGAGATATTGGGTGGTCATTGTTATGTAAAGGGACTAGTAAATAGATTAAATGATGGCGCCAAAGTGTCTTTTTCCGAAATCACAGGGTTTTCCACATTCCAATTTATTGCCAAATCGGAATCATTCCAAAGCAGAGCCCCTTCAGAATCCTTGTTGTAATAATTCGTGCATTTGTACGAAAAGATTGTGTCGTCCTCTAGTGTTAAGAATCCGTGGGCAAATCCTGCGGGAATCCAAAATGCCTTTTTGTTGACTTCGCTTATTTCGATACTAAAATGTTTACCGTAAGTAGGCGATTTCTGCCGAATATCAACCGCTACATCAAGCACAGCTCCTTTGATAACACGAACTAGTTTTCCTTGTGCAAATGGGGGCTTCTGAAAATGTAGTCCTCGAAGCACTCCTTTTTTGGATTTAGACTCATTGTCTTGTACAAAATGAACCTGGTGGCCTGCAGCATCACAAAATGTTTCGTGGCTAAATGATTCGAAAAAATACCCACGATCGTCTTCGAATACTCTTGGCGTAAGTACTAATAATTCTTCTATGTTTGTTGTTTCTATTTTCATTTTTTACTGTTACTGAATTTTTTAGTAAAAATAGAGGCTCTTTTGTTAGTTTGCTCTTCTCCGTAATATCCTTGTCCATAAGTATATCCATACCCGTAGCCATATCTATAACTTCTGGAGGAAATGTCCACGCTATTCAATACCACCGACAATTTGCTAATGCGATTTTCAACGATTAGCTTATCCAAGTTTTTCGTGAAATTTCGTTTAGAATAATTTTGTCTAAATACGTAAATTGGATAATCCACTAATTGTAAGATCGGAATGCCGTCGGTTACCAGACCCGATGGTGGACTATCAAAAATGATGAGATCGTAAGATTTTTTTAATTCTTCTACTATTTTGTCCAATTCACCGTTTATGATTAATTCTGACGGATTGGGAGGGACGGGACCTGCTGTAATGAAATCAAGATTTTCTAGCGTAGTAGATTTAATACAGTCCTTCACATTTGCTTTTCCGATAAGCAGATTACTCATCCCTGTTGCATTCTCTACATTAAAACCAACGTGAATTTTAGGTTTGCGCATATCCAAATCCAAGATGATTGCCTTCTTGCCAGAAAATGCCACAATTCCCCCCAAGTTAATTGCAACAAAGGTCTTTCCTTCGCCCGATATGGTAGAAGTAACTGCGGCCAATTTGGTTCCCTCGTGAGAAGACAAAAACTCCATGTTGGTTCGAATGGACCGAAAGGACTCGGCCACCAAAGATTTGGGAGCTATGTCAATAACTAATTGGGATACTGGTGTTTTTACTCCGTATTTTGGAACAATTCCGAGTGTGGAAACATCAGATTCTGACAATTTGTTAATGTCCTCCAAATTGCCTATTTGGTCGTGTAGAAAATACTGAATAGTAACAAGCAGAAGATAGCCAATTATAACACAAAGGATCAATCCGGAAAAGATTAGCGTCTTTCTTGGTGAGACTGGCCACTCCGGAAAATTAGGTTCTTCCAAGATTTGTATTCCGGATGTTACGCCTGCTTTGAACATTGCGTATTCAGTTTCTTTTTCAGTAAGCAATGAGAAGAAGTTTTCGTTTATGGAATAAATTCTATTGAGCTTACTGTATTCCAATTCTACTTCTGGCAGCGAGTAAAACTTTGATTCAAATTCATCCAGCTTCAGCTGGATCTGATTCTTACGATTCGCGATGTTTTCACTAATGGCATCTATTGCGCTATTGACCAAACCAATTTGTGTTTCAATTTGTTGGTTGATTTCATTAATTTTTTCACTCTGATTGGTGTTCGAGCGCAGCACCTTGATTTTTTGAATAATTAACTGCTGCAAATCCTCAATCATTACGCGTAATGTTTCCTCAAATGCCGAGCCGAATATTAGAGGAACGATATCGTACACTTCCAATTTTTTAACAGCTGACTCAAGAGAGGATTCAATTTTTAGGATAAGTTGCTCGTCAAGTTCCAGTTTAATAAGCTCGTCTTCAAAATGCTCTATTCTTGCCAGGAGTTTTTCTGATGCGCCTTCTACTTTTTTAATGTCATTACGGTCCTTGAATACTTGGATTAAACGTTCGCTTTCTTGCAATTTTTTCTCAACGGAATCTTTTTGTGCAGATATGTAGCGCACTATGTTTGCCGTACTAGTGGTCTGGCGGTTTTTGTCGTATTCTATATATGCCTTAATTATGCCTTGAACATAATCCTGACATAATTTTTTGTTCTGATTTCTGAACTCTATTTTGATCGTGTTGGCCTTAGAGTTCAGAATTCTTGATTGGTAGGTTTTTTTGAATTCTCGGCTAAGTTTTCCAGGGTGTTCAATCTTGAAGTAGTAGCGATTATTCTCCTTAATGTCCTTACCAATAATTTGATACTTGGAGGTTATCAATTTGCATTCAAATTTGTTACAACGATAATGTCCAGTTTCGTCAATTTCTATTTTTCTTTCAGAATCGTGATCGATAAATGAAAGAAACGGTGTTGCGTTACTACTTTCATAGTTGACATAAATTGGGGCATTGTAAAATCCGGAATCGATCAATTGAAAATCTATTATTGTAAATGGATTTGTTCGATAGAGTTCCATTTCCAGAATTTCTCCTTGCCTGTAATATCTGAGTTCTACCGGAATGTGCTTTAATGTCAAGTCTATAAGCTTTTTAGAGTTTAGCAGCTCAATGTCTTCACTTAGCTTATTGTCCTCATCAAAATTCGAAATGCTTAATACTTTTTGCGCCCTATCTTCTTTAGCATATTGAATAGTAGCCACACTTTGGTATTCTGGTGGAGTATAGCGCACAATTAGCATTCCTGCTCCGATTGCACATGCGGTTAACAAGATTAAAAGCCAAAGGGATTTACCTAATAGGTGAAGAAATAACTTGGACTCAAATTTTTGGGTTAAACGGTCATTATTCAATTGGTGCGGGTCTATAAGTTACTTAGAGATAGGTAAACAATAAGTGCACTAGAGAGAATAGACACTATTGGTGAAATTTCCGCCAAAATTTCTCTTGCTAGTTGGCGAGTAGGTTCTACGTATACGATGTCGTTTGCTTGCATTACCATATTTGCTTCTCTTAGGCCATCAATGGTTGAAAGATCGACTAAGAAGACTTTTCTGGTTGGAGCATTTTGATTTCTGATTATTTTAATTCGGTGAGCTTTTCCTCGATCCGTTATCCCACCTGCAAGAGCGAGCACCTCAATAAGTGTCATGTTTTCATTCGTCATTGGAATTACGGTTGCTAAACTTCCTTCTCCCGGAAATACTACGATACGCCTATTAACAACATTCAGCATAGCGTAGGGTTTGACATAGAAATCCGCGTATTTATCCTCAAGAAATAACTCAGCTTCTCGCACCGTTTTGCCAACCAAATTGGTAACTCCCAATATTGGTAACTTCACATTTCCATCGTGTTGTACCTGATACCGTAACATGGTACTTTGATTGAAATTTGCTACTTGTCCAGCTTCCATATTGCCAGAAGAGAAGTCAACGATCATAAAACCATCATTGGAAAATAAACGGAAAGTAAGTTGGTCATTTGGTGAGATCACATATTCTTCATCGGGCTTTTCTGGCGGTACGTCAAACTCGAAATCCTTACCTGTTTTAAGCATCAGATTGTTGTTAACGCTACAGCCTATTAAAAAAATAGGAAGTGCCAGCAAGATGAAAAATTTCATGTATTAAATTTTGCTAAAAGTATCAAAATATACGAGGTGTTTGGCAGTATTCAGGCCTCAGGATTTCTACAAACCTAAAATATTATCATACAACGTTTCCATATCTGCAGCTAGCCGCGAATAATGAAAAGATTTAAGGACGTGTGCTCCGTTATTCCCAAATTGTTGCCTTTTCTGATCATTTTCAATCAATGTGGAAAGATTTTTGGTAAACGAGTCAAGATCATTCGAATTACAGAGCAAGGCAGATTTGCCTTCTTCTACTATGTTTTCAATTCCACCAACTTTTGTAGACACAATTGGTTTACCAGCTGCTTGTGCCTCGATTAAACTTACTGGAGTACCTTCATTTAGAGATGTGAGCGTTATAATGTCCGAACCAGCGTACACATAATCGACATCTTGGATCCAACTGGTGAATGTTATCGGTGCGGATACATTTTTATCTGAGGTAATTTCCAGTTTTAGTTCTTTACATAATTTTTCTAAATGGATTCTAGATTCACCGTCGCCCACAATAAGTGCTCGAATCTTTGCTTTACTGTTTTTTAGAACAGCCGCAATTGATCGCAGAAATAGCTCATGGTTTTTAATTGGAACCAATCTACCAACAATGCTTACTACCATTTCGTCATCTTTGATAAACCATTCTTTTCTAAAGAATTCTCTTTTCTTTTTTTGATCTGTTGTGAATTTTAGGAGGTCAAACCCCAAAGGAATGACATGAGTTTTTCCTTGAGAAGCAATTCTGTAAATTTGGGTCAATTCTTCCTTTTGTCGATCGCTGATTGCAACAATTGCGGAAGATTTGGAAGCTAAGTATTTTTCAATTTGTCTGAAAACCTGGGTTTGAACTGGTCCGAAGTACGAGTGAAAAACGTGACCATGAAACGTATGTACAATTCCCTTTACTCCCAGATTGTGAGCAGCTAATCGTCCAATTGCCCCCGCTTTGGCTGCGTGTGTGTGAACGATGTCGGGTTTAAATTCCTTTATAAGTTGTTTTACTTTTTTGTAAGCAGATCTATCGTCGGCCCAATTTATTTCCCTTTTCATTTCAGGAATTACTTGTGCCTTTAAACCTAAATTTTCCAAAATGAATTCTGAGCTATCTTCCGAATCGGATTTTGCTCCGCCAATAAGAAGGGTTTCATACTTCGGGCTTAGGTAACGCGAGAGGTAGGCTGCGTTGTGTGTTGGGCCTCCTAAATTAAATCTGTTTATCAGTCGAAGTACTTTTAGCATTGGGTGATTGGGCTACGGTCATAGACCGCTTTATTGATGATTCCGTGTTCTGCTCCAAATTTATTGGGGCGATTGGGCGATGATTAATTAATAACTTTTTATTGTCAACTATCAATTACTAATTGTTCCCCTTGCATTTTTCCTCTGGTCGTGCACCGCAAACACTACAAGACCCAGATTTATCACTTAATAATGGATTATTGCTAGCACAAGTTCCCGCAAATTCTCCACCCTTTTTTGCCCAAATTTTGATTGCTATGCCTGCAACACTAAGGCTCAATACTGCTATTGTAATTAGAACAAGTTTCATAAGGCAAAGATACATAAATGTTTGTGAACAAATTGAGCTTCTGCCAATGTTAACGGGTATGCGGTTTGAGCTTTAAATATCAGTGATTTATCTAAGAAATGTGTTTGTTTAGCAATTGTGATTATTTCAATTTTTTGAAATTAAGTAAGGTAGATTTTCTTGTTAAAAAAGAGGTATTTATACTGATAATTTGTTAAGCTAGACTCGGTATTTTTGCGGCGCTCATAGCAACAGAAGTTTATTAAGCACATTGAATTAGCGATATTTAATCGCCAGGTTTAGATCGTTTTAAATGCTATAATGAACAGTAGTTTGTAAAAGCAGTGGACCTTCTACCTTTATCTGGACACTTTAGATAATCATGAATTAATACGTTTA
>JAHDGY010000060.1 GCA_020631555.1 Flavobacteriales bacterium
TGGAAATTCTAATCGATAGGCATTCATAAACCTGTAAATTTCCTGTCGCTCACGGAGAAAATGCTCACGGCCTTTTTTAGTATGTCCCGTTCCATTTCAACATCAGCTAATTTCTTGCGCAGCCGTTTTAACTCCATTTGTTCTTTGCTCAGTTGGGCATTGAACTTGTACCTGAACTGGTAACTTTTATTGGATCGTTGAGATATGTTGCCTTTGGCAATGAAAACTGTGTCTCCACCAAACAATGAAACTGATTGAATCGAAAAAAGTTGATTCCATAGTCTAGAAGAGGATCCGTCTCCACCAGCTCCAAAGGAAGCGTCAACGAAATAATTTGTGGCTAACAGAGTGGTAGAAATTAGGTGAAATAGGGAAGTAGTAAGAATCTTCATAATGGTCCATTTAATTTTAAATTAAATGGAAGCAGATACAGGAAGGACTCTAAAGGTTTGGAAGAGCCAATGTGTTAAAATGAATGATTTGTTATCTTCGGTCAACTTGCGTTTAACCTTAGCAATTGTTTGGAGGGAGATACCTTTTGTGAATGAACTGGGATTTGCGCATCCTGGCGTAAAGAAATTTAAATTATTCGAAATATACAATATGCAACTTCCGAAAGATCCAGCTTAATTACCTAACGCTTTCAGAAGTGCACTCATAGAAGTTTTTACTTGTTAATTTTCGATTACTAGTGGATGGACTTCATCAAGTGTGGCACCTTGAATTCGTATCCAATAAATTCCGGTAGGTAAGGATTGAGGTACTTGCAAGTAATAGCTATGACTTTCTTTAGAAAAGACCTTTTGGCCATGCAGATTAATCAAATCTATTCTGTAAGATTCGTTTGTCTCAGCTCCTTCAACGTAAACTGTTCGAGACGAATGCAGGTTTATTAAGTTGGGGTATAGGGAAGTTTTGGTTTCAATTTTTGTCATTGGTTTGGAGGGAAGGGTTGTGGCACTGTGAATTGGCTTGGTGTTATCAACGATAAGCATACCGTGACTATTCGGATTATATTCGCAAATACCAATATCAAACTTTGCAACACTATCTCCATCTCCATCAATGGGAGAGGGCCACCCCATAAAATCTTGGGCGGGAAGAGGAATGGTTACGTGAAAGGAACAACCCACATTGTGTGTGCCGGCGTCGATAAATGGCGAAGTTGGAGACAGACGAAAATCATCCATTTCCGGGTCCATGTATTGCGGATCATGTTCGGTGATTTTTGGGCCATTTGGTATTTCAAAATCAACACAATTTTTCCAGAAATTACAATAGGAAAATTTAAACTTATTATCGTCGATGGGGGTAGTGTGTAGTTGATAGTCGCCCAATTCTTCAAAACTACAATTTGTGAATTGATTGCATACGTTTGTGCCAGTTATGGCGAATAAGTAATAGGAATGTGCAATTCTGCAGTTGACAAATAGATTGCTGTCCGTAATGTTAGAGTGGGGCATTTCCAGCAATTCAACCGCTATTGTGTTGCTATCGAACAGGCAATTGTCGAAAATAGTGTGAAAGGAGGCTCCAGTTCCAAATGAGGCCAAAGTATCTGATTCAAACATCCTAACGCCAATAGCAGCATTACGCACTCTACAACGCTGAAATCGGTTAAATCTGGGGCCTTCTCTCAAAACGATTCCAACTCCTTTTTCCGCTTCGCAGGCATAGAAAAGGTTGTTTTGAGTTTTCGCTCCATTGATGTAAAATCCTTTATTGGTGTTGATTGATTTGCAGTTGGTGATTATGTTGTCATGCCCACCCTTTTTTATTCCTATACCATGGCCTGAATTACTAGTAACAAATTCGGAGCGTTCTACGCAACAGTTAGAAACCTGATTGTAATTTCCCCAAATAACTATGTAGTAGTCCGTTCCGTTGGTGTTAGAAATTCCTTTTGCCTCACATCCAGTTATAGTATTGTAGTCTCCATAAATTCCAAACCCCTCTGCTCCAGCATCAATTACCGTGCAATCTTCTACAGTGTTGTGAGCATCGTCAATAAGAATACCCCATCCGCTGTAGCCATTATTGTATGTATTGCTACGTTCTCCAATGGTGCGCATAAACAAGTTTTTTAGATGTATTCCAGTTGAAGTTATTCTAGGGGATCTATCGTTTCGATATCCAACGCGGTAGTTGGTAATTTGCAAATTTTCAATCTTGACATAGTCCTGACCGTTCATATCTATAGCCATTCCAGCTCCAGGAGTAAATCCGTCTAATACGGGGCCAGCCGATGCGTCTGGGTTGGTGAGATTGTATTTGGTAATGTCATGTGGCTGATCTTTATATCCGGAAATTACTATGGGATTTCCTTCCATTCCTGAACTTCTCATGAATAATGGATCGTTAGCGTATGTTCCTTTGGCAACAAATATTGTATCCCCCGGTCCAAAGTAAGAATTACTCACATATGATAAAGCATTCCAGGGATTTAACTGGGAACCATTTCCATTAGGCGGTGAGGCAGCATTCACGTAATAATTGTTTGCGCAAACAACTGAATAAAGGAAAATGGTTAGGGCGATAGATATAATTTTCATGTTCTAAAATTTGGTTAGTTAATACAATGTAATGTTGCGGAAGAATGAAAATGAGTTTGCTGATGATGCGTTAAATTACATGCTGTTCGGTCATTCAAGCTATCAACACAGAAAGCATCTAGTGTTGTCAATTATGGCGAGGGACTAACAAATTCAAGTGAACGAACCTAAAATATCATCACCTGTATGGAAGAAATGTATAATGAAAAATGTCTTGGAAAGACATTCAACGACACCTGCTCGGTCGTCATTTGAAGTGGGAAATTAATAACATACAATTTATTTTCAAAGTTATACTTTACAAAGGTTAGGGCGCGGTTTCCTAATGTTCTAATCAATCAGTTATTTGTGAATTTGGTCATACGTCTCTTTGAAATCGATATCGTATTCCTTCTGATAATCCTCATTTTCGGCGTAGAAGTATTGGTGGCCCAAGCTTATAGCTTTCCTAGCCTCGATGATGTCTTTATCTTTAATGAAATTTGCATAATTAATTAGTGCGAACCTTAACATATATTGGGTTTCTGGAGACATATCATCAAACATAACATCGGTGCCGATCGATTCAATATCTTTCTTTGCAGTTGCAAGCAGTTTTTTTCCCTGAGTTTTGTTATTGGTACGAATTTCAAACATTGCTCGCATAAGAGCCGCTCCACGATCACTTGGGTCAATGGCAATCATCTTTTTCATTAGACCAAGCGCCTTTTTATTCGATTTTAAAGTTCCCTCTGCACAGTAATTTTCAACTTCTTCAATGATTACACTTTTCAGTGTCTCGATGTATTCGAAGCTATCCTCCTCATAGGCATAACCTTTGTCCTTTTTACGGTATTTAGCTGCATAACTTAAAGAACTCTTGTATGCTTTTGGGTAATCTTCTTTGTATTTGTGATCCCTGCTCATTTCATAATAGCTCATAGACAGGTACAGAAAGGGAAGAGGGTGTTTCTTGGTTTTTTCTTTTTGGCTATATTTTGCTGCTTTAGCAATACATTTTTCATATTTCTCATCAGCAAAAAGAACCATAAGGTCTTCAAATTGTTCATCTTGTCCATTTACCTGAAAACAACAAATAGACAAAAGATAAAGAATAACAGGTGCTATCGATTTGTTCATAATCTGAGTATTGTCGGTTGAAGTTAACTACTAATTTAATAAATTCAGTTCAAAATTTTGTAGCATATACAATGCCGAAATGTAGATTTGACCCTGAATTCAAGAATAATTTACATTGGGTTAATGGATAAATTGGTAAATATCGGTGATAGGATTAGTGCTAAAGATCATGATACCTACACTACGGTTTTGATATCTAATACAGTAGATAGATGGAAGGTAGGATTGCTTTTGTGTTGGGTAATATTGTGGACCGTTTGTGGTGCCTTGATGGTTTATTCATTGTTGGTTCGCGATGCTAGTCAAGAGAATACTTTGGGACTTGCCGTATTTCTATCTTTTTGGTTGTTTTTTGAGATTAGGATTGGCAAAGCACTTCTTTGGAGATTAAAGGGGATGGAATTCTTGAAAATCGATCGAGACAAGTTGATTCTGAAAAAAGCTATTGGCACATATGGTAAAGCACAGGAGTTCTTAATTGGTAATGTTAAGAACATAGAGCGGATAGATTGTCCAAAAAGGAGTTGGACTGCTGTTGTCGAAAGTTCATTTTGGTTTGTAGGCGGAGAAACAATTGAATTTGATTGTTCTGGAAAGAAGGTAAGGTTTGCATACCAGCTTAGCGATAAAGATTCAAAGGACCTTACAGCTTTAATAAAAAGCAAAATTCGATATTACGTTAGCGCTTGATTTAAGGTTAAATTGCGAATACTATTTTGAGTTATTCAATTTAAGTTGATGACCTAACTTTTCTTTTTTAGTCTTCAGATAGTTAGCATTGTGTTCATTGCTCTCAATTTCCAAAGGAAATATACCCGTGATTTCCAACCCGTATCCGATCAAACCGGTGCGTTTTTTAGGGTTGTTAGTCATCAGTTTCATTTTTCGCACACCAACTTGAGATAAAATTTGAGCTCCAATTCCATAATCTCTTTCGTCAGCTTGAAAACCAAGTTCTTCGTTTGCCTCTACTGTATCTCTACCTTCTTCTTGCAGCTTGTATGCTTTCAGTTTATTGAGAAGTCCGATTCCTCTTCCTTCCTGATTCATGTACAGAATTACACCCTTGCCAGCCTCTTCCACTAGTTGCATGGATTTTTGAAGTTGCGGTCCGCAATCGCAACGACAAGAGCCAAATATATCTCCTGTAAGACAACTACTATGAACCCTAACAAGTACTGGCTCATCGGGTTTCCAAGCACCTTTTACCAGGGCCAAATGATCGGTTTGATCCGTAGTAGTGCGATAGGAGTGAAGTTTAAAATCGCCAAATTCGGTGGGCATGTCTACAATTACTTGTTCTTCTACCAAAGACTCGTTCTTAATCCGATAGGCAATTAAATCTTCAATAGACACCAGTTTCATATCAAATTTCTCGGCAATTTTTTTTAGCTCAGGAAGTCGGGCCATTGTTCCATCTTCATTCATGATTTCAACAATAACTCCAGCCGGTTCAAATCCTGCTAGGCGTGCTAAATCAATAGCTGCTTCAGTATGTCCGGCTCTCCGAAGAACACCTCCTTTTTTCGCTTTCAGTGGAAATATGTGCCCTGGTTTTCCTAGCTCCTCCGGTTTGGTTTCTGGGTTAATTAAAGCCTGAATTGTCTTTGAACGATCACTTGCAGAAATACCAGTGGTGGTTCCATGACCAATCAAGTCAATAGAAACAGTAAACGGTGTTTCGAATTGCGCGCTGTTCGTATTAACCATCATATCTAACTTCAATTCTTCGCATCGGTCTTCAACCAAAGGAGCGCAAATCAATCCACGCCCGTGGGTTGCCATAAAGTTTACAATCTCCGGAGTAACATTTCTAGCTGCTGTTACAAAATCCCCTTCGTTTTCTCGATCTTCATCGTCTACGACGATTACAACTTTTCCGTTCTTGATGTCTTCAATTGCAGATTCTATGCTGTGTAAGTCACCCATTGCTTTGTCCACTTTTGATTTTGGCGATGCAAAGATACCCAATAATTTAAGGAAACAAGTCCAATTGATCAACTGTTGGAATTCAATAATATGAGCCAGTATAGGTTATTTCTGCTCCCATTTCAGATTCTCAGTGGTCAGGATTTTTTCCAAGAACTCTTTGTACTTTAGTCCACCAAATTTCGGATATGAATAAGATACTGGTTGCGAATAGAGGTGAAATAGCGCTTCGTGTGATGAGAACGTGCAGGGAAATGGGGATTAAAACTGTTGCTATTCATTCGGATGTGGATGAAAATGCACCTTTTGCACGATTTGCTGATGAAGCCGTTTGTATCGGACCAGCGCCCAGTTCAGAATCTTATTTACGATCAGACAAAATCATTGAGATATCCAAAAAACTTGGAGTTGATGGAATTCATCCGGGTTATGGTTTTTTGTCTGAAAATGCGGAATTCGCAGAGCTTGTTGAGCGTAACGGCATAACTTTTATCGGACCAAAGGCCAAGTCCATTGAAGTAATGGGGAGTAAATTAGCAGCAAAAGCAGCTGTTCAGAAATACGAAATACCATTGGTTCCTGGTACGGATAAAGCTATAACGGATGTGGCAAAAGCCAAAGAAACAGCTAAGGAAATTGGATTTCCAATCCTGATTAAAGCTTCTGCGGGTGGCGGTGGTAAAGGAATGCGTGTAGTAGAATCGGAAGCGGATTTTGAGCAACAGATGGAGCGTGCCGTTAGCGAGGCCGTTGCCAGTTTTGGTGATGGTGCAGTTTTTATTGAAAAGTTCATTGACGCACCAAAACATATTGAAATTCAGGTCCTGGCAGATGAGCACGGTAATGTTGTTCATTTGTTCGAAAGAGAATGCTCTATTCAAAGGAGACATCAAAAAGTTATTGAAGAGGCTCCTAGTCCGGTGATTACTCCAGAACTGAGAGACGAAATGGGTAAAGCTGCCTGCGATGTTGCACGTTCTTGTAATTATCGGGGAGTGGGAACTGTTGAGTTTTTGTACGATAATGGAAGTTTTTACTTTCTGGAAATGAATACTCGTTTGCAGGTTGAGCATCCGGTAACTGAATTGATAACTGGGATTGATCTTGTTGAACAACAAATAAAAGTTGCAAGAGGTCAAAAGTTGGACATGCGGCAAGAAGGTTTAACTATCAACGGTCATGCGATTGAGGTTCGGGTTTGTGCAGAAGATCCAATGAACGATTTTCTTCCGGATATCGGCACGTTGCAAATTTATAGACCTCCGAGCGGTGTTGGGGTTCGTGTAGATGATGGGTTCGAAGAAGGTATGGAAATTCCAATTCACTACGATCCTTTATTATCCAAATTGATCGTTCACGGTGAAAGTAGAGAAGATGCGATTAACAAGTTGGTTGAGGCAATTAATCAGTATAAAATAGTTGGTGTTCAGACTACGTTGTCATTTGCAAAATTTGTTGTTCGACATCCTGTGTTTGTTGGTGGCGAATTCGATACGCAGTTTATAAAAAGGTACTTTACAGATGAATCTGTATTAGAGCTTAATTTTCAAAAGGAGGCCATAGTTGCAGCCTTATCAGCCCAGCACATCTTTTCAGAACTAGGTTCTGCTGCTGTTACTAAATCCACCAAATCTGAATTTGAAATGGAACCTTCAAACTGGCGAAAAGCTAGGAAGTAGATCTGTTTCCTGAAGAATTTTTATTCTTCGAATATTAATTTTCAATTATTTAGAACCTTTTTTTGGTTCGGCCGTAATAAATTCCATCACTTAACGCGAAACCTGAACTCAGTTCATCCAGAAGCTGAAACTTTCTTCAGTTTGCTGCATGTTCTGCTGTTTAGATCAACGAATCGACAGCGATTCTTAAATAGTTTCAATCACATTATAGGTAGCTAAATTGTTGACTAATGATTTAGTATTTCTTCTACCCGCCATCTCACCACATTGTGCGGTCAATAAACTGGTTTTAACAGTTTATTGGTCAGTTACCTAAACCTAAAAGTGGCACTAGACTATGGAAGCTAAATACTTTTATCGTATTGTAACAGGCCTTGCGCTCAATTTGCTCATTGTAGGCGCTGGTTTTGCACAAGAAATCTGTGATAATGCGATTGATGACGATGGCAACGGGCTGATTGATTTAAATGATCCGGCTTGTAATTGCGATGCAATAGGAGGGATAAACAATGCGCCATCGTTAATACCAAATCCCTCTTTTGAAGAATATACCTGTTTGCCTCAAACTTTCAGTCAGTTATCCTGTGCAAAAGATTGGGTTCAAGCGACCACTCCAACATCTGATTACCATCACCAGCAAGGAGCCGTAAATCATTTATTACCTAAGCCGTTTCCCGAAGGAGAAGGGGCGGTTGGGTGTATTGTTCGCGGCGGTTGGCAAGAATACGTCGGTACTTGTTTATCGGGCCCCTTAAAGGCTGGTGAAGAGCAGGTTTTTAGAATAAGTTTGGTTGGTGTTACCTTGCTTCCAGGTGATGCTGGCTGGACAGAAAATACTTACGGGCCACTTGATTTGGCAGTTTTCGGTAGTAGCAATTGTAATGCGTTACCTGTAAACACCACTGGGTGTCCGGTTGGAGAGGATGATTGGCATACGTTGCATACATTTTCTTACACTCCAAACAGCACATGGACCGAAGTCGAAATACGTTTTACACCTTCGGTAGATATCTCAACCATTATTCTAGGGTCAGCGTGTAATATTCCAACGAATTATGATAATCCGCTTGCCGGCCATCCTTATTTTGGATTTGATAACTTAATCATTAATAGCGCTGGCATACTGGATACCAAGGTTCATGACATTAGGGAATTTGGTTCCAATTGCAGAATGGATCAACAGGCCATTATTTCTGTGAGTGATATTGACGGATTAATCCAATGGTATTTAAATGGGATTGCTTTGGTTGGAGAAACGGATACAATTTTGAACATTAGTGACGGCGGATATGGAATAAGCGGTGCTGGACAGTACGACGTAATGTACACGGCTAATGGGGTTTGTAAGATCGTAAACATTATAATCGAACCACCGGTGTACCCGGTAGCTTCGGTGCAGGATACGATGGCTTGTCCAGGCGATACAATTGTGATTAATTCAACATCAAGCTTAGGACAAGGGCAGATTAGTAGAATTGAATGGGATATTAACTCAGACGGTCAAATAGATCTCTCAGGTGGTTTTGCTTCCGTTCCTGTGCTCGAGGATACTTCCGTTACAACCACTTTGGTTGTTACTAGTGATGAAGGTTGCTCGGATTCAACAGTGTTTTTTGTTCCGATTCTGAATCCTCCAGTTGTCGATTTTGCGTATACCCTGGCTTGTCAAGGTGATACAATTGTTTTCTCGGATTCATCTGAGAGTCAAAATGGTGCGATAACGGAGTGGGAGTGGGATTTTAAGGCAGACGACACGCTGGACGGAACGGCATCAACCGCTTTGACCAAGTTTGATCTCTATGGAACGGTTCAAGTTCAACTAGCTGTTAAGGACGACCGTGGTTGCGTAAACTCAACAACAAAGGAAATTACAGTTCACCCGAGTCCAAAGCCTGACTTTACTCTAGAAGGGGTATGCCAAAATATAGCTAGCGTTTTTACAGGTTTTAGCGGCACACCCGGAGGGCAAGTAGTTGCTTGGAAATGGGGCCTAGATTCTTCGTTCGTTAGTGAAGAACAAAACGTTTCGTATACTTTTTCTACTTCCGGAATTTTTCCGGTAAATCTGGAGGTAACCTCTGAGAAGGGGTGTAAGGCCAATGTTGAAAAGCAAATAGAGATTTTTCCAAGTCCTGAAATTTGGACTAATTCATTCGAATCTGGATGCGGGGATGTTTGTGTCCCTTTATCCGCACAGGCAATGACCTTGGTAGATGTGGTAAAGTGGACGTGGAAGTTTGAGGATGGAACAACAATAGATTCTTTAAATACAGAATATTGCTTCAGCAATACTACTCAAGAGTCCAAAGATTTTTCAGCAGAGCTTTTTGCAGAAAGCGATCAAGGATGTATTTCACACGATACAGTCGGCCCAATAGCCACGGTGTGGCCGAATCCAATCGCTGATTTTATGTACAGCCCAGATCCTATAATGACGATCGATACTCGTATTGAATTTGATAATTTGAGCAGTAGTGATTTGGAAAATTATAAATGGGATTTAGCAGGATTTGGAACGAGTTATGATGTTAATCCAACTGTTCAACTTCCGAATGATTCTGCTGGTTTTTATCCGGTTACGCTGGTCGTAACAAATAGCTTCGGCTGTGCAGATACAATGGTTAAAGAGCTCGAAGTGGAACCGACTATGTTTTGTTATGTTCCTAACGGTTTTACACCCAACGATGATGGATTAAATGACATTTTTAAGCCCATTATAAGAGGGGCAAAGGAGGAAGGGTATCGTTTTGCCATTTTCAATCGATGGGGTCATTTAGTATTTGAAGCCACGAGAATGGATCAGGGTTGGAACGGTAGAGATCAGTTTTTCTATTCTGATTTATCCAATACGGCATACGTTTGGACGATTGATCTAATTGCGGCGAAAACAGGAATAAGACAGCGGTATACTGGAAAGGTTAATATTGTTCTATAGATAAGCAAAAAGAGAGTTAACAAGTTGGTTATCAATATTAAATCTGGAGTAGTGAACAAGAATATTTCCATTTGGTTAAAGTCATTTGCGGTTTTCGTGGCCATTACTTGTGCCGGTAATTCAATTTTATCGCATTTCGAAGATTTCGAACTAGCTCTAGAACTTAATGAGAAAGAAATCGAATTTGAAATCGACGAAGAAGAATTTAGTGAAGAAAAATTATCGTTAAATCTTAAATCTGATTTATCTGCAGGTGACTGGAGTTCTCCTAATGGAGAAATTGGCCTGCTTTATTTGAGAAAACAAATTGGGTCTAAATTCATGCATCCAATTCCAAAGTACGCTCTTTACCAATCTTTTGTGCTTGGGTTTTGTTGACTTAGAACAAGTAATCTTCCCTGTAAAATATTTCAACCTTAGAGTTATTAATCTCTAAATTATTCGATCATGAAAAATCTTAACGTTAAACAAAAAAGAACTAATCATTCAACTTCCAATAAAATATCTTCACTTAAGCTAATTGCTGTCTCGATTTGGGTAGTGATAGCTGTTGGCTGGCAACAAATGTCTGCTGAAACAGATGGAGTCAACATCGGATTTTCGAATTTATCCATGCATTTTCAAGATAACGGAAACCATGTTTTGCACAATGGTGAGTGTCATATTTTGGAAGAACAAATAAACCAAGACGGAACATTTCACGTTGAGTTCGAACTGGCTAAAGAAACAGAGTTTTGTTTTGAAATGTTAAATTCAAGAGGAAAGACGATATGGAGGAGTCCATTATTAAAGGATTCTCCAGGGCATCATGAAATAACTTGGAATGTAGCAGATAATCAGCAAAACTTTCCTGTTGGCAAATACAGGTTAGCAGTTGACTTTGATGATGAAAAGGTGATTATTGGAGAATTAGATTGTCGTCAGTCCTAAAAGCCAAGTCAATAAATGTATTTCGGTAACAGGTGTTTGGCTAAATGCCTGTTATGTTTGGAATCTTAGTTTTCGATATGGTAATGGATTACAGGTATTTGTTTAAAAAATCCGTTGCATGATTCCACAAGTTTGAATTTTTTGAGCTAAAAAAGCCCATATGTCCAATCGATTCTTTTCCAAGTTCAGTAGGATCAATGGCTATGATACTAGCCTTGGATTGGGTGTAAATTCTCGTCATGTCTTTGACGTTTTGCAGGTTTGCAATTCCGTCGTCCGTTGCGTATACTTATTTGGCAAGTGTTCCGGCTGCCCAACGTACTCCAACCTGAGTTGTTTGGAACTTTGACTTTAACTCGATCAATTTCAATTTGGCTTGTATTAAATTAGTTTCTCTGGAATTAACCAGAAAAAGGGAACTTTCCCCTGAACTAAACTTCTTTCGTTCACCAGCTAAAAGTCCTTCATAGTTTCTAACCGCTTCAGCGTAAAGAGTTATTTGCTGGCTCATGTTTAAGTATTCATTAAAGTACTCCCTCACCTTATTTTTTAATTCCAATAACTTCTGATTTCTATTTAGTTCTGTATTCTGCAATTTTATGTTGGCTAATTGTAAATTGGCCCTTTCGCTGCGCAGAAACAATGGAAAGTAAAAGCGAACTCCCCATTTGTAGTTCTGCGCAGACAGCCCTGCTGCGAATTCGTTTCCAATGGGCTTGTGCAGGATGTTGTAATTTAAATTAAGCTCAGGTTTTAGGGCCTCAAGCCTTAGTTTTTTATCAATTGTTAGGCGATTTAATTTGTTGTCGTAAACCATCATTTCGGGGTGCGATTCGGCAAGCGTTGTCAAAATGAGATTTAAAGAATCTGGGCTAAACTCATTCGAATCTTGGAGTTCCTTAAGCTTTGGAGGCTGAACTCCATCAGATGTTTCTAGCGGTGTGTTATTCTCGAACCATAGAAAGTTGGAAAGCTGTAGGGCAGCGTTTTGGCAAATCATTTTATTTTGATTTCGGTGCATTTGCCTGTTTTGGACTTGAATAAAAGCTTCTAAAGTGTCTATTGCTGGCTTATCGCCTAACATATAACTTTGTTTGACGTTGTTAAACCGCACTTCGGCAAGCCGAACAGCTTCTTCATAAATCTGTAATTGATGCCAAGCTTGAGCCCAATTCCAGTATTGTTTTAAGGTTTCGAAATAAAGTTCGTTTAGTATTAATTTTCTTTCAAAAGCCGTGGCTTGCGCATACAATCTAGCTTTCTTCAACGTAGCCCTGCGCTTGTCGATTACTAACCCTTTTCCGATTGGAATGGAAATTCCTGCATACCAAAGTCCCCCGTTTGGGGTTTGATTTTCAGGATTTAGAAAATTTCCACTGGTTCTATCCAATCCAGATTTTAGCTCAATTCCATACCATGTTGGTACTTTCAGTCCGGCACCAAGAATGTTAAAATAGTTCTTGTCATTAAATTGCTTTTGATCAAGATTGGCAACGCCAACAGGGTCGAAATTTCCTTTGGCTCTTAAAATGGTACTTTCTCCGGCTCGTAATAACGCATCCGCTTGTTTAGAAATCGGATGGTAATTCTTTACGTACCAGATTACCTGTTCTGAGGTTAATATGTTGTTTTCTGTGCTTTGACCTGTGGCTAGCCATGGAATGAAAAGGTAAATAAACAATATGCAGGTTATCTTGCTCATTTTTCTTTTTTTTCACTACTTGTGTAATAGTCAGGAGGGAATCCGTTCAGGTTTCGCCATAGTTCATACCATATTGGAACAGTTTTAAGTAATGCCATTCCATTTGCACCAGAACCAACTCTCAAACCTTCCGGCCATTTTTCATCGCTCTTGTCAGGAGCAACTAAAATTCGATACTTTCCATTTTCACTAATAAAATTGTCAATTGCCACCACTTTACCTCCAAAGGTGCCATAAGACAAATTTGGCCACCCAGAGAATATTATCGAGGGCCAGCCGTCGAACATAAATCGGATGGAATGTTCTTTTCTAATCAAGGGTAAGTCCATTGGATTAATGTACATTGCAACAGCCAAATCGTATCGAGCAGGCATTATGCTTAATAATTCTTCGCCGTCTTTTACGGTTTCTCCAATTCCCGAGCGAATAGTTTTGGTAATGTAGCCATCTTGAGGGGCGGTAATGTAGTAAAATCCGGTGCGAACGGAGTAGTTGATATATTGGTTTTGCATTTTGGTGACCACTGCTTCCGCATCGTACATTTTAGAAAGTGCGGCATATTTCTCCGATTCGGCCTTCGATAGTTTATTCTTGTATTGATTGTCGATTGAACTTAATTCAACCTTGGTGTTTATTAATTTATTTTTAGAACCCAATAGTTTATTCTCGGCGCTTATTTTCTTCGCCTGAGCTTCCTGAAACTTAAGCTTTCTAGATTCAAGGTCTGTTAAAGATTTCAAACCATCTTGGTGTAATTCGGTAGTTCTCTTAACCCTTTCTCTTGCAATGTTGCAATTCGCAATTGCAGCCTCCAATTCCATACTGTCCGATTGGATACTTAATTCGGCTTGTTTTACGTAATTTTCTGCTTGTTGAATTTTTAGCTGTTTGGTTTTGAGTAGCGCGTCAATTTGCTCATCAAGAGATTTTACCTTTTCCATGTAGGAATTAACCGTAAGCTCCTTAGCTTTTATTTGGTCCTGTGTTCTTGATAGCAATTGAGGATCGAAGTATTCATCTTTAATTTCAGAAATGAACAAGATCGTATCTCCTTTTTCCACAAAATCACCTTCCTGAACAAACCAATTTTCTATTCTTCCTGCAATTACTGAATGAATCGTCTGTGGACGTTGATCCGGACGTAAAGTTGTTACGTACCCTTTTGATCTGATGTTTTGGGTCCAGGGTAAAAACAGAGTCGTTCCAAAAAGAATAAAGAATATCAAAAGCAGTCGAAAAAACACACGTGCAGATTTGTGTTCTTTTACCATTGCGAACGATCTAAAATCTTGCTCATTGAGCTTTCCTTGAATGCTATTTTTACTAACGTTCAGCATTTATCCTTGAAATATTTTCTTGAACCAATTGAATTTTTCCAGTTGCTCTAGCGGATCGTCAGCAGACAATTTACCATTTTCCATTACTAAAACTCGATCAAACTGTTTGGCAACTTGTGGGTTATTGGAAACAGCAATAACTGTAGCTCCGGAACTCAAAAGATGTGCTAATAACCCTTGTTTAGCTTCTTCGCCAAGCTGGTTAAAGTTGTCCTCTAGCAAAATCAGTTTGGGATTACCAATTAGACATCGCGCAAACATGATTTTTAGCCTAATGTTCTTTGGCAAACTTTTTCCTTCGGCTAGTAACGTTGTATTATAGCCTTCCGCAAGGGACTCTACAAACTCCGTTAGTCCAACCACGTTAACAGCATCTTGAACCTGTGGTAAAGTAACATCTTCTTTTCCAAGAGCTAAATTTTCTAATAAGGATCCGAAGAAAATATCTTCTTTTGCCAAGCTATCTCCAATTAACGAGTGTAAATCCTCTCGACACCAATTTCCTAATGGCAAATTATTGTAGGTGAGAGCTCCAGAGAAATTGTCATAGAGTGCGGCTATTACTTGGAGAAGGATAGATTTACCTGCTCCGCCGTCGCCTGAAAGGCAAATTTTCTCACCAGCGTTTATTTTCAGATTGATGCCTTTTAGATTGTTTTCCGAATTTCCATCAAATCGGTAAGACAAGTTGTTGAGGCCAATGGATAAACCTTCCTGCTTATCTGCTAAATTGGTCTTCGCTCCTGAATCTTGAATTAGTGGAATATCAGTTACAATTCCAATCTTTTCAATGGATGCCAGCACATCGTAAATTGTCTCCATGCTTAATATCAGCTTTTCGACAGATGCTAAAACCAAGATTATAATGATTTCGGAAGCGACAAATTGCCCGATGTTCATTTGCTGATTAATCACTAAAAGTCCCCCAATTAGAAGTAAACCAGCCGCGATTAGCACTTTAAGCCCAACCAAATATCCATATTGCGCGACGAGGGTTTTAAAATGAGCTTTTCTTGAAACAATGTAATCCGATACAACTTTATCTGTTTTAGTCAACGGTAATTGTGATTTTCCGGCCAGTTGAAAGGTCTCAAGCGTTCTCGCCAACTCCTCAAGCCAATGAGCAACGGCATACTTACGCTCAGATTCCATAATGCTGGTTCTTAAACCTCTTGGTGCGGTAATTTTAAAAATTAAGTACACGCTTGCTATTAGTATGCAACTAAATAGGATAAAAAATGGATGATAAAGCGATAATAATAGCAGACCAAAAACTACTTGCAGGGACGCACTGGAAAAGTCCATTAGTATTTTCGACAATCCTTTCTGCAGCGAAAGTGTATCAAAAAACCTATTGACCAGTTCAGGAACATGGTATTTGTCAACCGCTTCCAATTTAAGTCGAGGAATTCTGTAGGCAAATTCAAATGCCGATCTAGCAAAAATCTTTTGTTGTAAATTTTCGGTAATACTTAGTTGCATGATTTGCATTACCCCGTTCAGGGTAACACCAGCAATTACAAATACAACTAAAACAATCCAGGAGGTTGAAACTTGGCCGCCACTAATTAAATTGATAATAGCTTGAATTCCTAATGGGAGAGAAAGCGTGATAATCCCATTAAATAACGCATACGCGTAGACACTTAAAATATCTTGTTTATCTACTTCCAGCAGTTTAAAGAATCTCTTAATTGGCGAAATTCTAATGA
This sequence comes from Flavobacteriales bacterium, assembly GCA_020631555.1. Taxonomy (GTDB): domain Bacteria; phylum Bacteroidota; class Bacteroidia; order Flavobacteriales_D; family Parvicellaceae; genus JAHDGY01. The sequence goes on from JAHDGY010000060.1 coordinate 15,896, forward strand.
TTTGATTCATAGTTTCCTCTGCTTTTTACTGATGCTAAGGCCATCTCAGTAAAGAACTTTGCAAGATCTTCCCAATCTTTCTGAATATCAGTAAGGGCTGGTAAATGATCAGCAAAATACTTTTGATGGTGAATTCCTTCTACAATTGTCGAAACAAGGGTGTGGGGGTACTTAAAGTCTTTGTCAATTTCTAATATGACATCACTAATTCTGGCTACGAGGCTTTTATAACCAGCATAAAATCCTTCTTTATTCGCATCGTTAACCATTTTGGTTAAGTAGGCTTTAGATGCTTCGGAAATTACGATTCGATTGAGAGCAACCAAATCAATTTCTCCGCAAGTTGTGTTTGCCTCCATGTCTGTGCACAAGGCTTTTATGGCTTTGGATAATTTAGCTTCTGCAGAAGCTAAATTGGCCATGGAAAAAACCAATTGATATTCCATCCAAGACCAGTACCAAGAAACAAGATAGTTAAGCAACTTGTGTTTGTTTTCAAAGTAGCGGTATATTGAGCTTTCTGTTGTGTGAAGCTTCTTGGCCAATTTACCAAAGGTAAAACACTCCAGTCCAATTTCATCAATAAGCAAAGCTCCTTGTGCAACAATTTTTTTTCCCAATTCAGACGATTTGGGGTCTTTCAAAAAGACATTTTTATTGACTTGAATTTGAAGTTGTCCAATTAAATCCATCAACAAATGCTACTTTACTTGCGTGTCAAGTATGTATTTGATTACTAGTTTAGCGCAAATGTAATAGTAATACTTTTAAGACTGCAAGAAAGACACTCTTAATTACGCCAAACAAGGCCCAACAAACTGATTATTTGGCGGAATATCTAATTATATGTCATGAGCACAGAGTTTTTAATGCCGACTCAATAGAAATAGCGGACCTGATCTGAAATACAGGAATTGATTCAAGCAGGTTGACAACTGTTGGCTTAATATTCTGAGGCCTTTGAATAATTCAGATTGAGGTTTTGGAAACTGTTTAGTCGTTCCTTAAAAACCTTTAGGAGGGTTGATTTTTCTGGATTTTTTATTGA
>JAHDGY010000134.1 GCA_020631555.1 Flavobacteriales bacterium
TGCCGCGTTGCATTCCAGGCACCCAAGGTTCTGGCATCTCATTCATTTGACTTACAGCGTATAAAGCAGCTTCCCCACATCCTGCTCCTATATCTCTTAGCAATTTTATATCTTCCAAGCGACCATTGGTTGCCACCGTAAACTGCACAACACATTTTCCTTTAACACCAAATTCGCGCGCTTCAGGAGGGTATCTAAGATGCGTGGCGATGAATCGAAATAACTTCTCGTCAGAGCATTTTTTTAATTCAGCTTTGGGCATATCATCACACCCAGGGAACCTTGGCATTTGCTCAACGATCACAAAGACTTCTTCTTCAGTTGGTGGTGGTGGCGGAGGCGGAGGTGGTGGAGGTGGGACATTCGGATCAATTTTGTTATTCTTGAAAACGTCTTTTGGGATATTCACTACTTTTTGCGACGAATCCTGCACTTTTTCATCCGATCTTTCTTGGGACGGAAGTGTAAATCGTACAGGTAATGTATATTGAACTTTAACAGCTTTACCTCTTTGCGTACCTGGTTTCCAATTTCCCACTTTCTCGTTCATTAATTCAACAACGTCCTTTGCGGCCTCTCCACATCCTTCCCCAATATCTCGAACAAGTTTTATGTTGTCTAACCAACCCTTTTTATTGACTGTAAAATGCACGACACAGATGCCTTCAATTCCTTTTTCTTTGGCTGTTGAAGGATAAACTAAATTTTCAGACAAAAAACTTAAAAGTTTTTCCTTTGCGCATAAGTCTTTCTCACTATTTGTAGCGTCCAAATCTTCACAGCCCGGAAATCGTGGCATTTCTTCTACAATTTTAAACATCTCTTCCTGATTTATTATAGGGGGTGGGGGTGGTGGGGGCGGAGGTGGAACATTGTGTTCTTTATTTGGATGCTTGGGTTTTTCTTCAATTTGTGCGTAAATACTGCTAACCATTGTAAAACAGCATAATAGAATCGATATCTTTTTAAACATAGAGAATTAGGTTTGCTTGATTTTAAACTACAACATTATTTAGTGAAATTCATTGATAACCATTTATATTAACTCTTTCTTATGAATGTGTCAAAAGAATTTTTCATTCAGAAAAAATAAAAAGCCTTCTTCTACGAAAATATGTAAAAGAAGGCCCAATATTGTTATTCGATTGAAATCGAATGGAACAATATATGTTTTAATCTATCTCTTGATGAACTCCATTTGTTTATGAATTCCTTTGTTGGTATATCTCAAGAAATAAACTCCACTACTCAAGTATTCTAAATTGATTTCAACTATCTGATTTTTAGCCTCTAATTGCTTTTCCATCACTTTGATACCAAGAGAATTAAAAATCTCAATGTTACCCTCTAGCAACTCATCTTTCGAATCTAAAATCAGCTTTGAAGTTACAGGGTTTGGATAAATTCTAAGTTCGCTATCAGAATCTGTTATTCTACCGCTTACAACATTGGAATAATCATATTGCCCATCAAAGTCAATTTGTTTCAACCTATAATAGTAGGTCACATTTTCAGTTACATCGCTGTCTGAATACTTATAATTATTAAAGGCCGCCCCAGCTAACTTTGCCTCGACAAACCCAAGGTCTTGAACCTCTCTAAAATTAAGCTCTTCAGAACGCTGAATCTGAAACCCTTCATTATTTATTTCAGACGTTGTTGACCATAAAAGATCAATTTTATTTCTTAGACTCAGGGCTTTGACATCTACAAATTCAACCGGTACAACAGCAGAAATTGTAATGGCTCCGCCTACATTTAAAAACACATTATCAGAACATTTAACCATGATAATTCCGTTAGAGGTTGAAATATTTGGAACTGTTATATCATGGCTGCCATCATTAGGAACATCGGAGGCTAAAGTTTGGTCAAAAGTTAATCCTCCATCAGTAGACAAGTAAATATCAACGTTTGCACAACTTACGGGAGCAATATCAGTGTTGGCAACGTCCCAAGTAATGGTTTGGGTAGAATTCCCTGACCATGTAACACTTCCTGATGGACTTGTTACAATAAACGGTCCCGCCGAACTGGTCCACTCCAAAACTACATCTTCTAGAGTCACACGTCCAGAAGCAGGAGAATTATCTCTAACCGACACTTTAAAATTGGTAGTACGTGTCACACTGGGCAACACCTCCCATGTCGGAGTAGTGCCTGCTATGATGGCGGGCAAATTGGGAAAATATCTTGTATCATCAGTAACCGGAGTTAAAGTTCTGAAATTTGGACCATCGGTACTCGTACTCGATGGTGGTTGTGTACTGACTTCATTGTCAAATTGCTCCCAGCAATAAGTCATAGGGTCACCATCAGCATCCGTAGCGATCGCAGTTAAACGAAAAGGAGTACTAATAGGAACATTATAAGTAGCACCTGTTCCAGTGATTACTGGTGCACTATTTGTCATGGTCGTTTTTACGGGACAACTATTTCCTGTACCATTGATATAGTTATGTACTTCGATTAAACTTGCGACGTGAAAATAATCATCACTGTTATTTTGAACGTTAGGAGAACAAATACCCGCATATCCCATAATGGTTGAAGCACTGCCGGGCTCATAGGACTGTGAACTTCTTTGGCAATTATTGTTTTGCGTATGGTTGGCTCCAAATTGATGTCCCATTTCATGCGCCACGTAATCAACATAGAATGGATCAC
>JAHDGY010000061.1 GCA_020631555.1 Flavobacteriales bacterium
CCAACAACAGAACTTAATCAACAATCTCAAACTACTTTATGTGCAAAGGTCTCAAAGTATAAACTGCAGAAAATCACTTTAACATAATTTTCGTCATCATAATTTAATATTTGATCAAATAATTCTGCAATTGAACTATAAAACTGCTGATAACTAATCAAGAAAAATATTACTTTCCAATAAACGCAGACAACCATTTATTTATTAACAACGTCTTATGATTAACCTCTCTACACAACCTTCTCTAATGTTACGCCAAATTTAATATTGATACAACTGCTACGTTTAAAGAATTTGCTTTGTTTGAATCCTAATTAACTAATTATACAGAATAGAATTCCCCCCGACGCTAAACACTTACGATATCACCCAAACACCACCACCCTTATGCTTAAAATAAGTCTTGCGCTAACAGTAGGTCTTGTACTCTCAATCAATTGCTCAATTGCACAGCTGATTATTAACACCAATCAATCGGTTGAAAATTTTGTTAAAAACGTACTAATTGGCCCCGGAGTAACTGTATCCAACGTAACGTTTAATGGCTCTTCAGCAAACACTTGGAGCAATCAAGTGGGTCAGTTTCTAACGAATGGAACCTCTATTGGTGTTTCTGATGGAATAATTCTTGGAACCGGAAGCGTTTCTTTGGCTGCTGGCTCTAACAATGCACCGAATGCCAGTGCTGGAAGCACCGGCCAGGCTGGAACCGATCCAGATTTAAAAGCGATTTGTGGAAATACGATTTATGATCAATGTGTAATTGAATTCGATTTCGTTCCAATTGGGGATACCATCAGCTTTAATTATGTTTTTGCGTCTGAAGAATACGATGAATTTACCTGCACTAATTTTAATGATGGTTTTGGTTTTTTTCTTAGCGGCCCAAAGCCAACGGGTGGAACATATAACTCACAAAACGTAGCACTGATACCAGATCCTAGCATGAATGGATCTTATACCAATACCGCTGTGGCCATAAATACAGTCAACGCAGGAGTTGTAGGAACTCACGGTTCGAACACGAACTGTGACCATATTGACTCCAATTGGACAAGCTATAAAGTATTTTACCAGAAAAACACAGTTGGGGATTACCAATACGACGGACGTACCGTTCCATTAAATGTGATAGCAAAAGTCGTGTGTGGAGAAACTTATCACATCAAACTCGCTATCTGCGATGGAACCGATGGATCGTACGATTCGGGAGTGTTTCTCGAAGCTGGAAGTTTTACCTCCAAACCAGATGTTTATGCTAATATCACCAATCCTGGAGATATTACACTATGTTCCAGCGACTACACCGTACAGTTCAATTCTGGAGCAAATCCTCCTCCAAACACTTATTGGGATTTTGGTGACGGAATTGGAACTTCTGATAGTGCAAACCCTTCCTACTCATATCAAGATTCAGGTTCTTACCTAGTTACATATGTGGCAATTGATTCTTCCAGTTGCAATATTACCGATACTGCACAATTTACCGTCACCTTAACAATACCTGAGCAATACAGCGCATCAATGGATGCTCCTGAACCGGACCCATGTGTAGACAGCATGCTGGTTGAATTAGACTTTACTGGTTCTGGAGCTGATAGCTTGATTTGGATTATGGGTAACGGAGACGTATTCTACAATATTGATTCGCTGAACTACTACTACACAAATCAAGGAACTTATGAAATTACTCTCATCGCAGTAGACAATGATTGTGATTTACGTGATACACTTGTCGATACTGTACATTTTAAATCACACTACACCTACACTACAGCTACACCTCCAGACGATGTGCTCCTCTGCGCACCACCTCCCTACACAATGCATTTTAGTTCAGGAGGCTCAACTCCTCCAAATTCATATTGGGATTTTGGCGACGGAATTGGGACAGATACAGCAACTAATCCATCCTATACATATCAAGATACAGGGGTATACCAAGTAATGTATGTCGTCATAGATTCATTGTCCTGCAATATTACGGATACCGCATATTTTACCGTTTCTCTGGCTCAAGCCGAACAATTCAATGCCCAAATGGACATTCCAACTCCAGACCCGTGTCAGGACAGTATGATGGTAGATTTAAAATTTATTGGAAGCGGAGCTGATAGCCTAGTTTGGAACATGGGTAATGGTGATATTTTTTGCAATATAGATTCATTAACCTACTATTATTACCAGCAAGGAACCTATCCAATTACCCTTATCGCCTATGATTTGGATTGTGATTATATTGACACTATATCGGACACCGTTAATTTCCATACCACCTTCACTTATTCACAAGCTCTAACTCATAACGACATATTAATTTGCTCACCACCTCCAATAACAGCTTCATTTAGTGCCGGACCAAATCCTCCCGTCAATAACTGGTGGGACTTCGGTGATGGGATGGGTTCGGATACCGCCGCGCACCCAACGTACACTTATCAAGACACTGGAAAATATAAGGTCATGTATATTGCTATAGATTCTAACACATGCAATATTGCAGATACAGTCTATTTCGACGTAAAATTGGAACAGGCAGAGCAATTCAGCGCAACAATGAATATTCCCGAACCAGATCCTTGCACAGACAGTATGTTGGTTGAATTAGTTTTCACTGGGAGCGGAGCAGACAGCCTAATTTGGAATCTTGGAAATGGCGATATTTTCTACAACATTGATTCGCTCAATTACCATTATCTAAATCAAGGCAATTACACCATAACGTTGATTGCGATTGATAACAAATGTGACCATATTGACACGCTAACCGAACTAGTCACTTTTAATACTACCTATACTTTGGCTGAGGCCACACCCCCTGGAGACGTAATATTGTGCGAACCTCCTTACGATTTAGATTTTTCGATTGGACAAAATGTTCCCCCTGCAAGCTACTGGAATTTTGGTGATGGTATTGGAACTTCCAACGAACATAATCCTAGCTACACATACTCTCAATCAGGTGTTTACAACGGAATTTATGTAGCCATAGATTCTACAACCTGTAATATTGCTGACACTGCACATTTCACCGTTAATTTGCATATCGCGGAAGAGTTTAGCGCCACACTTGACTTTACACCTCCCAAACCCTGTCAAGAACAAACGCTACCAGTTCATTTACAGTTCACAGGAACTGGTGCTGATTCACTAATTTGGGATATGGGAAATGGAGACATTTTCAATGGACTTGAAATAGATTACGAGTACGTGTACTCTGGAACATATACAATTGAACTAACAGCGTATGATTTACATTGTGATAAAGAAGAAACTATTATCTCTGAAGTCAAATTTCACAAGACGGAAGACCCTCAGTTTCGAGCTCCAAATGTATTCTCTCCAAATGGCGATGGTATAAATGACCGGTTAGTATTTGCAAACGTGGATGTAACACAAGATTTTGAAGTGGTTATCTTCAACCGATGGGGAATGGAAGTTTACCGCTCCGATTCGCCACTTCGAGGATGGGACGGCAGAATGGTGACTGGTGAAAAAGCCACATCCGGAGTTTATTTCTATGAAGTACGATGCACAAACGTCTGTGATCTGGAACCTGTTAACCTACCTGGTTCCGTCCACTTAATGCGATAATAATTGAATCTCAGTTGGCGGGGGCTCACCCCTCCAACTTAGTTCCTATTGCATTATTGTAAATTTTTATTGCATCCTGAACGAATCCAAATGGCACATCATCCACAACCATTTTACCACGAGTAACGTGTCCAAGCAGCGTGTAAGGAACTCCACTACTTATCATAAAGTCCAAAAACTCATCTTCTGTAGATTCGTTAACCGATACCACTACTCTGCTTTGGGATTCGCCAAATAAAAATGCATCTTCCCTAACTTCTGAATCCGTTACAATATCGAATCCAAGTTCATTGGGCATAGCCATTTCCGTAAGTGCAACGAATAAGCCACCGTCGGCACAATCGTGGGCTGCATTCACCAATCCTTGCTTGATCAATCCCTTGATCGTGTTCTGGACTTTATACTCTTCATCCAAATCGAAATACGGAGCCGATGATTCTTTAATTCCTAAATTATTCGCTAAATATTCCGAAGAACTAATACAATCTACAGACTTTCCAACCAAGAAAATTAAATCCCCTTTCTGTTTGAAATCCAAAGACATCGCTGCAGACTTATTTTCTACTAAGCCTATCATTCCAATTGTTGGTGTTGGAAATACAGGTTCTTCAACACCATCTTGAACCGACTGATTGTAAAAACTAACATTACCTCCAGTAACTGGCGTGTTGAATTTTTCACAGGCCTTTCTCATACCGTTGATTGCTCCCACAAATTGCCAATAACATTCCTTATTGTAGGGATTACCAAAATTCAAGCAATTGGTGATAGCAAGTGGCTCACCACCGGTGCAAACAATGTTTCTTGCCGCCTCCGCAACTGCAATGCTAGTTCCCTTTTCAGGATCAGCCATTACATAACGAGAGTTGCAATCCACCGTCATTGTCAACGCTTTTTCTGAATCCTTTATATTCACAACCGCAGCATCGGAAGGAGCATTAGTACTCATGTTGCAAGTACCAACCATGGAATCATATTGCTCATAAATCCACCTTTTAGAAGCTATATTTGGCAGCCCTAAGAGCTTATTGGCAATTTCGGGCAAGTTGTCCGGTTCAGGAACGCTATTAATGTCAAATTTCCTGAATTCTTCATAATAAGCGGGCTCAACATACTCACGCTCATACACCGGAGCACCTCCACCAAGAACCAATGGTTCTGCAGGAACAGTCGCTGTAAGTTCTCCATTCATCCAAAACTCAAGAACACCAGTATCTGTTACCTCTCCGATTTGGGCACAATTCAAATCCCACTTGTCAAATATATTCTGAACAATTTCTTCTTTCCCTTTTTCTACCACAACAAGCATTCGCTCTTGAGACTCCGAAAGCAAAATTTCCCAGTCCTTCATATTTTCCTGTCGTGTCGGAACCTTACTAAGGTCAATTGTCATCCCAACATTTCCTGCCGCAGACATTTCAGATGTTGAGCATGTAATCCCTGCTGCCCCCATGTCTTGCATTCCCACTACAGCATCCGTTTTTGCCAATTCTAACGTTGCTTCCAACAATAGTTTTTCTTGGAAAGGATCTCCAACCTGAACGGCAGGCAAATCATTGGCAGACTCTTCAGTAATATCTTTTGAAGCAAAAGCAGCCCCATGAATTCCATCTTTACCTGTAGAAGAACCGACAATAAATACTGGATTTCCCGGGCCTTTGGCCGTTGCAGAAATCATATCTCCAGCACGCATAATACCAGCACTAAAAGCATTTACAAGCGGATTCGTGTTATAAGACTCATCGAACATAACCTCGCCACCCACAATCGGAATCCCAAATGAATTTCCGTAGTCGCCTATACCTTTGGTTACTCCTTTCACTAACCATTTGGTCTTGGGTAAATCTAGATTACCAAATCTAAGGGAGTTAAGCTGAGCAATAGGTCGCGCACCCATCGTAAAAATATCTCGGTTGATGCCTCCAACCCCTGTTGCCGCACCTTGATAAGGCTCAAGTGCACTTGGGTGATTGTGAGATTCTATTTTGAAAGCACACGCCAATCCGTCACCAATATCTACTAATCCTGCATTTTCTTCTCCAGCTTTAACAAGCATTTGCGGTCCATCTTTTGGTAAAGTTTTTAACCACTTTATAGAATTCTTGTAAGAACAGTGCTCTGACCACATCACAGAAAATATACTGACCTCCGTAAAATTGGGTTTTCTACCCAAAATTTCCACGATTTGATCGTACTCTTCAGCGAGTAAACCTAGTTCAATTGCTTGCTCTACAGTAGCTTGGTTTGATTGCGTTTCGACGTCCATGCGTTCCGATTTCAGATTGAGCCGCTAAATTAGCGAGATATAACGCATTCACCGCAATTCAACCCATTTTTATTATCAGAATCGAAGATGAAACTATCTTTATAAAAAAAGCCTCTGGAAACATTGCTCGACATCACCCAAATTGCAGAAATAACCCAATCTGGATTAGGAAATCTTACTTATCTTCTATACTTGGTTCTATTTCTTTGGTGGATCAAAATATCTAAGTTTTTCGACTTTGGAAGAGTTTCTCGGTGGTGGTTAATAGGAGTATTTGCGACCAAAGTTGTTGCATCATTCGCTTTGTTTTGGGTTTATACAAACTATTACACCAACCGCGCTAGTGCCGACATTTTTAAATTTTATGACGATAGCCAAATCCTCTATTCCGCCTTACTTAACAAACCAATTGACTATGTTCAGATGATCACCGGAATAGGAGCTGAAGCTAGCGATTCCTATTTCTACGAAACTTACTACAGCAAAATGAACCATTGGATTCGTATTCTTGGACCATTGGTTTATAACGACAACCGAATGATGATTCGGCTCAATGCAATTTTCAGCGTCTTTTCTTTTGGAAATTACCACACCCATGCGCTATTTATGACAATGTTTTCCTTCGTTGGGCTTAGCATGATATTTAGAGCTTTAAAACATTGGATTGATAAAAGACTGTGGTTGATCGGAATTCTCTTGTTTCAGCTAATGCCATCGATGCTTTTGTGGAGCTCAGGAATCTTAAAAGAAGCATTGGTCCTACTTGCCCTGGGAGTGTTCATTCTGCAATTATTTAGAATTTCAGAAAACCCAAAACAAGTTTGGCGTTTACTCTTTTTATTTCCGTCTATAGCAGCCCTGTGCTATATCAAATTTTACATCGGTTTAGCCTTAATTCCAGGACTTATTGCCTTCCTGTGGATCAGGCTAACAAAAAGTAAAAATCCAACAATCAAATTTACCATTATTTGCGTGGTGTGCGGACTCATTGCATTTCTTGGAAAAACCCCTAACGGAGGCAGTTTAACAGGGATTATGATGCACAAACAAAAAGATTTTATTGGAATGGTAAAATATCAAGATGCCGGAAGCCAAGTTACAATAGAGGCCCTTGACGACAACTTTTTAAGCTATCTAACAACCGCACCACAAGCATTATTCAATGTTTTTCTTGAGCCTCTACCGACCACTTCCAACCCGCTATTCTTATTAGCTGCATTTGAAAACCTAGCAATTATTTTACTGATTGTTATAGGAATTATTTTTAAACAGCGAATCGATTCGAAGAACTACTCGGTCATTTTATGGTTCAGCTCATTTGTCCTTTTTCTATTCCTGATAATTGGTTGGACCACACCAGTTGCCGGATCAATAGTTCGTTATAAAATTCCGGCTTTTCCATTTTTATTGGCCACCTTGCTAATGGTTATTGATGTGGATCGGATCTGGCATAAAGTCCCCAAGAAATATCAATTCGGGCGGCTCAATTCAGCTTAGCTATTTCGCTTTTTCGTCCGATTTTTGCAGTAATAAAGTCAATATCCTTTTTGGCAGATCTAGCAGGCGAATATTCCCTTCCGTAGAAAATAATCTGCAGGTGCAATTTATTCCAAAGTTGTTCAGGAAATAACCTTTTAGCATCTTTTTCAGTCTGTTCCACATTTTTACCATTAGATAAGTTCCAACGATACATTAGGCGATGAATATGCGTATCAACTGGAAATGCAGGAACATCAAATGCTTGCGCCATAACCACCGATGCCGTTTTATGCCCTACACCGGGTAGACGTTCCAAAGCCTCAAAACTATCCGGGACATTCCCATTATGTTCGTCCAATAAGATTCTGGATAGCTCCCAAATTGCCTTCGACTTTCTAGGCGATAAACCACAAGGTTTAATTATTTGCCGAATTTCTTCCACCTCCAATTGCACCATATCCTGTGGCGTATTTGCCTTTACAAATAACAACGGAGTAATTTGATTAACCCTTTTGTCGGTGCATTGTGCTGACAATAGCACAGCAATTAACAATGTATAGGCATCAGTATGATCTAATGGTACTGGTGTTTCGGGATATAATCTTTCCAATTCGTCAATAACGTATTGGATCTTTTCAGTTTTGTTCATTATCACAAAACTTTCAATCTTAAGGCGGTATTGTGTGCATTAAAATACCCAAAACCTCCAACCACATTAGTAGGGTAATTACGTGGTTCGCTAAATACAAAACTTCTGCCTTTGGACTCCTGACGAATCAAAAGATATTCGTAATAGGCCGAAGAAATATTGGACAAGGTAGCCAGCACATAGTCATTCTTTTTCACTTCAACAGTATTTGAAATTTGCTTCCCGTTTCCAATATCTTTATCCGAATAGATAAACCATTGCGACGCGCTTTTCTTTTTACGCTCAAACATTATCTTAACCAATCCTCCGGCAGTCACGGTATCGTTTATAGTCGAATCAAAATCATAAACAACCGCTAAATACCAATTACTCTGGCCCGGTGCATCGGTAAATGTATACGTTAAGGATAAAGTCGAATCATTTAATTCATTGGTAGTAACAGTATCGAAATCAATCTTAGGCAATACCTGAGTAGACGAATGAACAGATCTATTCGTTTGTGGATCATTAACTCGCAAATTTACAGTTGAATAGTCCGATAAACCCATTGCCGATTGAACATAAAACCCAGCAGGAAAAAAACTATTAGGTAACAAGGAATCAACTTTGCCATCGTGTTCAATAACCACAATCGCATCATTGACCACGAACTTATCAAACGTGTTATTTGAATCACTCATATTCAACAAACCTGATTGAGAATTTGTCAATGCCACCACCATGGTTTCGTTATTAAGGATTTGGGAGGCAACAACAATTTGAGGATCGTGCTGCTCTATGTTAAGAGCAACTGGGTCCGGAGCACAGCTATTTAGAACAAACACACCAAATAAAACAAAACTCAATCTCATCCAATTATTCATCTTCTCAAAACTTAAAATTATAGGTAACCGCCGGTAAAAAGCCAATCACTCCACGCTGCATATATTGTAATTCCTTCTTTATAGTATTAGTTGAGTTATCATAAGTATTACTCATTTCAACACCTACCCGCCAAGGTTGGTTACTATCGTAAACGTTGTAAATACTAAAAACCCATTCTCCATAGAACTTACGCTTCTTTTTAGAATCTAATGTAAGAGATAGGTCTAATCGATGTGAAGATTTCATTTGACCAGAATTTCTTGCGCCAAATATTGGAACCTCCGACACCTTATCCAAAGCAGGATCAGGCACAAAATACATACCAACTTGAGGAGTAAATCTTGCTCCAGTGGCATATTCCCAGACTCCTCCAAGGGTTACACGTTTACCTAATTTCAAGGTAGCAACCACGCTAAAACTATGTCTCCTATCATAACGCGCCCAAAATCGCTTACCTTCATTAAGCGCGTCAAATTGACGATCAGACCAAGACAAAGTATAACCAATCCATCCCGTAAAGTTTCCCTTTTCCTTCCTAGTCAAAAACTCAACTCCATAAGCCGATCCGTTACCCTGAACCAACTCATCTGCAAAATCATTGTTTAAAATCACCATGGCACCTTCACGATATTCAATTAAATTGTACATCTTTTTGTAATACCCCTCCACCGAAATTGAGGTTCCAATTTTGTCGAATAAATGATTATACCCCAAGGCCACTTGATCAGAAGTTTGTGGTTTAACATTATCAGTTACAGGATACCACAAATCAGTAGGTAACGATATCGTTGCAGATGAGACTCTATGAACATATTGCCGCATTCTTGAATAACTTAATTTAAGCGCATCGTGTTCAGATAGCATATAAGCTGCAGAAGCTCTAGGCTCCAGCCCTCCATAGAACTTTGTTCTTGCAATCGATCCAGAAAGTCTTAATCCAACATTCACTTTCAAAATTGCCGAAAGATCATGTTCCAAATTCCCATACAGTGCTAACTCTTGCGCAACCAATGGATCGCCTTTTGAACTATTCAACAGGTCTTCTGCCTCACCGGAAGCAATCACCGAACTTGGTTTGAAATCATGCGTTACCGCGTTGGCACCGAATTTAATTCGACTTTTATCTGAAGTAAAATAATCGTAATCAATCTTTAGGGTAAAGTCTTGAATCATCGAACCTGTCTTAATACTTGTGCCTGTAGCGGAATTAAGTTTTCCAAAATTTTTAGCGTGAAACGAAGTATAAATTAAAGAAACGTTTGAAAACAATTTATCGCCATAAATATGGTTCCACCGCAGCGTGTTTGAAAAATTCCCCATTTCGGAATCAAACTGAGAAAACGTGCCACCACCGCTTGCGATATCTCGACCAAAATAGCTACTGAAGAAAAACCTGTTTTTGTCATCTAGCCTGAAATTGCATTTTCCATTCAAATCGTAAAAATAGATAGGGAAAGGGTTTGGCGTATCAAACTGACTAAATAGCCAACCTGTAATTTGGTCTAAATATGTACGCCGTCCGGATATGAGAAAGGAGGCCCGCTCCTTTGCGATTGGCCCTTGCAGCGTCAGTCTAGAAGATAAAGTTCCTATTCCACCAATAGCTTCAAACTTTTGATCGTTCCCTTCTTGCATTCTTACATCCATTAATGCAGACAGTCGACCACCATAGTTTGCCGGAAAACCACCCTTAATTGTTGTAATATCCTTAATAGCATCAGAATTAAATACAGAAAAAAAACCAAGTAAATGACCTACTTCATACAACGTAGCCTCGTCCAGCATAACCAAATTTTGATCTGCTTTTCCTCCTCTAACAAACATCGACGAAGTTCCAGCAACTCCCGCAGAAATACCAGGCAACAATTGAGCGACTTTCACGATATCGGCCTCTCCAGCAATAGCAGGTAATGCTTTAACATCCTTCATCTTTAGCCGATCCATACTCATTTGAGTTGATCTCAGATTTTCTTCCTGCTTTGATCGAGAAGCGGTAATTACAACATCCTTTAAAGTTGTAGTCGAAGGAAGAATCTTAAAATTTTTGACTACGCTTTCCTTAACTTCAATTGTTTTTTGAAACGATCGATAACCAACACAACCTATAACGATTGTAACACTGTCCTTCTTTATGCTTTCTGGTTTTAGTGATATGGAGTAGAATCCATATTCATTTGAAGTAGTACCATTTTGAGTGCCTTTCACATAGACTGTAGCGAATAGGACATCTTCGTCACTTTCGGAATCTAATATTTTTCCACTTAGAGTTAACTGACAACACCCTTGAACACTGACAATGAACAACAAAAAAACGAGTAATGACTTCTCCAAAAATCTATTGCACCTACTAGAAAACATGAATGTTTTGTTAAAGGCGCAAATCTACAAAACAAATCAATCAGTTATCGATTATTTCGAACTCAGTACGTCGATTATTTCTACGTCCATCAGCAGTCTTGTTTGAAGCGACTGGTTTCCTGGCTCCATAACCCTTGGCTATCAATCTTGACTGAGGAATTCCTTTGTTAAGAAGATAATTTACCACGGCCTCTGCCCTTTTCTGCGAAAGCTTCAAATTAGCCTTGTCACTTCCAACATTATCAGTATGTCCAGATATTTCAATCTTCAATTGCGGCACATCATTTAACAGTTTGACTAAACGTTCAAGCTCAGAATTAGATTCTGGTTTCAACTTGTCTTTTCCAGAATCAAAAAAGATATTCCGCAGCGCAATCTTACTTCCTTTGGCTATGTTTTTGAGCTTTATAACCTTGTTCACCAAATTGAAATCACTGCCTTTAGGAATGTCAAAATTTTCAGAATGAAATAAATAGCCTTCCGCTTTCACGGCAATTCCATAATTTTTTCCAGCCACCAAAGAGAGTAGAAATTTTCCTGATGCACTATTCGTAGTAAACGTCTCAATCTTCCTTCCACTTGAATTGTCAACAATCTCAATTTTCGCTTCCACAGCCTTATCAGAAATGGCATCGATCGTTTTGCCTTTAAAAACCGTTAGACTTTTCTTGTCTACTTTTACTTTTTTCTCAATATGCACATCCTTTATTGGGTTAGCACGACTGGCCAATAAATAATCCTCCGTATCTACTGCATGTTGTTTATCAGGACCCCAAAACGTCACTTTGTACAAGTCCATTCCTCCTTTTCCGCCTGCCCTATTAGAAGAAATATAAGCGAATTTGCCACTGGCAGTTGCAGCAAAAAATAGGTCATCATATGGAGTGTTAATCGGGTATCCCATATTAACCGGTTCTTTCCATTGTCCTTGTTTTCGTTTGGAAATAAAAATATCGTACCCTCCCATGGAATTAAACCCTTCCGAACTAATATACATCGTTTCACCATCGGGATGTAAATAAACAGATCCCTCATTGTATTTACTATTTATATCTTTCCCCATCGACTGTTCGTTACCAAATTTGTTGGAGTTGTTCATCTTACCGGAAAAGAACAAATCAAAACCTCTTCCACTGGAAACCAATTGCTTGTCAGACATGAATACGATTTCATTACCGCGGTAATTGTAACTAGCATGACATTGATTTTCCGAACTATTCACGCGCCCTACCAATTGCGTTGGATTAGACCAATTAGCTCCCTTCAACTTTGATTCATACAAGTCATAATCTTCTCCATCCATTCTAAACATCAGGAGTTTCGTTCCGTCGTACCAAAGCATTGTGGCGATATCATCTTTCGGTGTGTTCAATGGGGATCCAAGCCGAATTGGTTTGCTCCAAGCTCCATCCACCAATTGCGACTTATAGATATCCGCATCATACCTTTTGGCCTTGTTCGGTTTGTTTCCATTCTTCCGATTAGACGTGAATAACATCTCTGCTCCATCCATAGAAATACATGGACTATAGTCATCTGCTTTGGAACTAATTGTTGGTAAATGATCTACCCATGCTCTTACAGGATTGGCAATAAGACTCTTTCCGTATTTGCATTCCTTCTTCCGCTTACTCATCATTCTACCCAATTCGGCAACTCTTTTGGATCTAGCAGAACTTTCAAACTTCTTATAGTACTTAAGTGCTCTGTCAAAATTCTCATTCAACTGGTAAGCCATTCCTAGATAAAAATCCAAAAACGGGTCTACTTCAGCATCCAACTTTTCGGCCTTCTCTAGAACAAGTAGCGCCTTGGCTTTATTGTTTGTGTACAAATAACTATTACCCAATTTAAAATTCAATTGAGCAGTATTTGGACTAAAATTTACCAGTTCTTCGTATTTCAAAACGGCCTCATAAAATAACGTTCCCGGATCCTTTACCTGATAAATTAGTTCGTTGCCCTTCTCCAAAAGTTCATCTGCCGCTTTCAAAACACCATTTAGGCGCTTAAACTCGCTCTTCTTATCCTTAAAATTAGATGATTTGAATGCTACGTTTTGCGCTAACAATTCCGTTCCAACCATCAAAACAAGGCCCAATGACCAAATTAGTTTTGTCTTGTTCATGCTCCCAAATAAATTTGATTATTGACAATTTTCTGAATGATAACGCTTTGCTTCAGGCAATCCTAATTTCTTTGCCTTCGCCCAATCTTTGCACGCTCCTTCCGGATTCCTGTTCATTTCTCGCGAGATTCCGCGGTTTAAATAAGCACTACCGTAACGCTTATTCAGCTTAATAGCTTTATTGTAATCCTTGATCGCCGCTTTGTACTCTTTACGAAGGTGTTTAATTACTCCCCTCCCGTTATACGCCGGTGCGTATGACTTATTCATAGAAATGCACTTGTTATAATCTTTAAGTGCCTGATCGTATTTCTTCAATTCGTAATTCATGGCAGCTCTATTATTATAGGCTAAATAGAATTTAGAATCAATTGAAAGTGCTCGACTGTATGCTTGCTTCGCCCCTTCATAATCTTTCATCATTTTTTTTACTGTACCAATGTTGTTGAATACAAAAGCATGATTCGGCTTTAGGTCCCCTGCTTTTTTATAATCATCTACTGCCTTTTGATACTTACCCAACATTCGGTAACAACTTCCGCGGTCATTATAAGCATCTGCAAATTTTGGATCTTGTTCAATAACCTTGTTGAACATCTTTATTGCCATTTTATAATTCTGTTTCATAAACCAAACGTTACCAGAATTGTACAAGGCTTTTAGATTGGATTTATTCAACTTACGGCACTTATTGTAATCTTTCAACGCATGATCGTATTTACCGCGTTCGAATAAAGCATTAGCACGTTGAAAATAAGCTTCTTCATGCTTGGAAGAAAGTTTTATTAGTGCCGTAAAAGTTTTGGTTGCTGACTTATACTTTTTCAATTTGATGAGAGCTACCCCCTTGTTAAAGTAAGCTTGTTCAAACTTCGGATCTCCTTTTAGCGCCTCGTTAAACTTAACCACCGCCCCTCGATAATCTTTACCCTCAAACTTTTGAATACCTGCATTATAAGCTTCTTTCGCTTCAGCTGTAGCTGCACTGGCTTTATTTACTGCTGCAATCGAATCTCGATATCTTTTTTCTTTGGAACTTAGATCATCTTGACAATCCCCACCTGCCCAAACCAGCAAACCGAGAATTACCAAAAAAACAGATTTACTCATCTTCATTACGTTATAATGTGTTTAACTAGACTGTCAACCAAAAATAGAAAGTTCGCCGACTCTAGCTATTAATACGCAGTAATTACTTACTAACAAGTGTAAATAAACTTATCAAAAACAAATTATTGCTGATATCAACTTTCACCACTAGAATCGGTAGGCTTTTTAGAAATTTTCATCTTTTTTGGGTTGAAACCTCCCTTTTTAAAGTAGACCAGTTTGGTGACAATAGTAAATTGGTTTACCCCTCCAGCTAAATGGTAAAAAGAACGTCCGTAAGTCAAGTGGAAACGATTGATTCTAAAGCTCAAACCAAAATTAAACCCAACCATTCGCGGTCTTGCCGCTAGTTGCATTTCCCTTCGCTGACGATAGTCAAAACCACCTCGAATTAAAAAGTTTTTGCTCAACACTATCTCCGTTCCGAAAACTACGTGGCGCATCATTTTATCGAAAAAAGTCGCTTCCGTTTGAACTATTTTTTCTCCATTAAGCGGGTTAGTTTGGACAGGTGCATTCGGATTTAACTTGGTCAAATCCCATTGTTGCAAGTTTTCTAGCGTAACCAATAACCTGAACGGAGCGTGCTTAATTTTTTTAGCAAACCCAAGCTTCACTTCATAAGGCAAAGGCTCACGATCTCCTTGACCTGAATAAGTACTCAATTGCGCTCCAATATTTTGTACTATTAAGCTAATGCCCAATTCGCGATCTGGATTAAAATAAGTAGCAGAAATATCTCCTGCAATTCCCGAACTTTGATAACCCGCAATATTCGAATTGATAAACTTGAAATTGACTCCACCAGTAATGTGTTTACTCAACGTTTTGGCGTAGGCAAGATTCATAACAATGTCGTTCGCGCTAATCGAGCCGGTTGTAGTTCCAGTAATATCGGTTTGCCTCGCTCCACCATAATCCACATATTGAAATGCAGCATTAAATGTTCCGATGTCCTTGAAGTGTTTTACAAATGAAAATGAGCCTTTGTCAATTGCATCGAAATAATTAAAGAAGTTGAAAGTACATGAACCGTCCATTTCAGCAGTCATCAACGAGGCATTGTCCGTTACCAAGGCTGCATCGTTATCGACGATGGCAAACCCACTTCCAGCAACAGAAGACATCCTCGCCGAACTTGGAATTTGCAACGAATTGAAAATAGTTCTTCCGCCAACTTGACCACTTACGGAATTAAAAATTAGTGCTACGGACAACGTAGAGAAAAGTCTTAACATGGTGGATTTTCCTTTGAAACAAATATAGCCAAATACGTTTATTTCTTATTTATATTATAATTTTGACCAACTATTAGCTAAAGATTATTGTTTTATGGGGCCGACCTGGCTTTGACTGCAATAGAAATGGTTTAGTAAGCATGTCGAGTAACGCGGGTTTTACTCGTTAAAACATACTCGTAATCTCTTTAAATGGAGACAACAACTACGCGCTTGCTGCCTAATCACAGGATGTGATGGGGCTTAATCGAGCTACAAGGTAGCCGACAAGCACCCTGGTTATGATTACCTGTTCATCGATTATAACTATATGGGTTCGTTGGTATGAACTAGTTTGATTAGTTTCTCGATAATCAAGCGAAAATTTAGAGAATAAGCTAAGGCTTGGTTTCCTTTTGCCGGATTTTAGTCGAAAATTAAGCTAAGGATAAGCATGTAGAAAGCTAGGTCATTCGTTGTTTGGACGAGGGTTCGATTCCCTCCGGCTCCACCAAAGCGGGGGAAGTTCGTTTTTTTGAACTCCCCCGCTGTTTTTTTACACCCAAACTAGCTGACACACTAGGTATTACGATCCAAAAATTGTTTATTCTGCTGGTTCGATAAATGTCATTTTCGAAATCATACCAAACACCTTCAGGAAACACTAAATTTTGAAGAATTCGCTTGACTTCTAAGTCCCCTTTCTCCAACAACAAACTGATATTCAGGATATAATTTAGCGCAGGGCTACGTCCGAATGAATTTCCGAAGTAATGGTCCGGATTTTCGGACGGGGCTAAAAGGCAGTAGCAGGAGCCGGTGGTTTTGGTGCGGGGGCTTTAAGTGGAATGGCTGGAGCAGGTTGATACCCGTCCAGAAGAGTGTGTCTGAAAAGAAAAGGAGTTTCCAACTGGACCTTCTACCTTTATCTGGACACTTTAGATAATCATGAATTAATACGTT
>JAHDGY010000062.1 GCA_020631555.1 Flavobacteriales bacterium
TTATTATAGAAGCTGAACAACCCTCGAAAGTCATTTTATAAGGAACGACTAATTATGGAGCAGATTATAGCTTCTTGGGAAAAGTTAGAAAAATGGTTTAATCAACACTATGCTTGGTTTTTCACCAACGGGATGAAAAGCCAATTCCAGAGACAATTATTTAGTGATATTGAAAGCAATCCCTTTACTTTATTAAAAAGCTATAGCCCAGATATTTTTATCTGGCACTCATAAGCAGAATAAGTTTGTACGTTGCAATCTGCAATAGTATTTTACATTCTCAGATAAGCAACTTTTTTTGAACAATGCAGCGAATAATCGAAATGCTGATTGATTTGTTTTTCGAACAGATCATCAGGTATTTATGTACCTGATAAGCTTAGGACAAAACAGCTACAGCTTACGACGCAACTCTTCAATTGCATCGCAGAACTCCATATTATCCGGAAATTTTCTGCACAACGTTTCGTAATCAGCCATAGCCTCCTTATAACGTCCAATTTTCACTAAAGCCTTCGCACGCTTTTCAATCAGTTCAGTTTCACCAGGGAAATGATTAATCTTGTTGGATAACGTTATTATTTCGCTCTTGAGCTCATTAACATCAAAGTTTGCTTGACCATTACTCCAAACCAATTCCATCTCATCCACCAAGTGGGCTGCGTTGGCATATTTATCCACCACAAATAATACGTAACGAATATCAACCATGATGTTTCTACACAAGTCTTCGTTGAACATAATGTCACTCATCGTACTTTCCCAACTTCGATCAAAGTTCAAACCGATGAGGTTCCCATTCCCATCTAAAGCCGGACTACCTGAATTTCCACCGGTAGTATGATTTGAACTGGTAAAACAGACATGCAAACTACCATCTTTATCAGCATACTTACCATAATCTTTATTGTCATACAACACTTTTAACTTTTCCGGAATTTCAAAATCCGCGTGCCCAGTGTTGTGTTTATCCATTATTCCTTCTAAAGTTGTATAGTACGTATAATTCATTCCATCTCTTGGTTTCGAACCTTCTACTTTACCATAGGTTAATCGTAGCGTAAAATTAGCATCTGAGAAATAAGTCCGATTCGGGAAATGAGTCATTAAAGCCTTAACATAAACTTTCATCAGTTCTTCAAGCTCATTATCAAAACGGGCTGTCTCAGGCCAAATTTCCAAAGTTAATTTATCTGTAACACTTTGCCATAATTGAAACGCCGGATCCTTTTTCAACTTGGCAATCTTTTTTCTAGAAAAGGATTTTACCAACTTATTCATTTTATCCGGATTGGTGAATGCAGACTTTTTATAAATGTAATCTACATATGCACTGCAGCTACCTTTAAACTTAGAGTCAATCACCTTTTCGATACTTGGCCGTAGTGTTGGATCCACGTTCTGAAGGTACAATTCCAACAATTTGGTTAACAGTTGGCGTTCAGTAGCGGCATCGGTATTTTTAAAATACCATAGAGCAGAAAGTTTATCTTTATGCTGTTTCCACTCTTTATCGTCAATATTATCCTGAAACAAAACCACATCTCGAAAACCCCGAACATGTTTCAACAGCGATGGACCATACACATAAAATTCGATAAACATTTCATGAGCAAACTCAAATTTATTTCGTTCGGCATATACCTTTTCAAATTTGGAAAGTAAACTTTCCAATTCCGAGTCGCCCTTAACCTTTTTTGTAAACTTCTGTTCGAGATCTTTCTTCACCTTTAAAGCATTCTTCTTCTTTAAACCAATATTCTGTCCAATCCATTTTTTGTGAGCATTGCTTATTCGAGATTGTACCGAGGCATATTTAATTCTCAGGGTGTCGCTTTTTGCCATTGTTGCATTGATAATCTTCAAACTCTCATCCCTCATTTTAATTTTGGCAGCATTAGATTTGTTAACTACGTAGTCAACTGCAAAGGAGGTCAAATACTGAGAAGTCCTTCCCGGAAATCCGTAAACCATAGCAAAATCCCCTTCCTTAACTCCGTCCATACTAATTTTTAAAGAACGTTTTGGCGAATAGGGAATGTTTGCCTCAGAAGGTTCTGCAGGTTTGTTATTCTTGTCTGCATAAATTCTAAAAATGGAAAAATCACCAGTGTGCCGTGGCCAAACCCAATTGTCCGTATCTCCCCCAAATTTTCCAATACTCGAAGGTGGTGCTCCTACCATTCTAACATCATGGTAAGTTTCAGTGGTGAACATATAATACTCATTACCATAGAAGAAAGGTTTTACTTCTGCCTTAAAGTGAGTCCCCTTAACCGCGTTGTGCACTATCCTTTTGATGTTGTCATTTCGTTTCTGGCGCGCATCATCTGGGCTCATTTCTTTCGTTATATCTTTCAAAACCAAACTTGTAACATCGTCGATTCTAACAACAAATGTGGCAGTGAGTCCTGGACATTTTAATTCAGAAGGCTTGTCCTTTGCCCAGAAGCCATCCTTCAGATAATCATTCTCCACCGAACTGTGACTCTGAATTTGACTATACCCACAATGATGGTTGGTGAGAATTAATCCTTCTTTTGAAATCACCTCTGCCGTACAGCCACCGCCAAAGTGAACAATCGCGTCTTTTAAACTAGAGTTGTTAATTGAGTATATGTCTTCCGCCGATAAACGCATACCCATCGATTGCATTTCTGAGGCATTCAATGCTTTTACCAAATTGGGCAACCACATGCCCTCTCGGGCCACAACAATCTGCACAAAACAAATCGCAACTATCAGTATTCGCAAACGCAACATAATTTCAATTTTAGATCCCCTAAATTAATCCTAGAATGCAGGCCCACCAAGTCACGGCGTATTTTTTTTAGAATTGTCTGAATCGCCATAATCTGAACCTTCAGCTTTATAACTAGCATTTATCTTGCCGTCTTGTTCGAAATACATTTAATTGCTAGCTTAAAGCTGTATTTGAATTAGACGAAATAGATGAATAAAACTGCATTAATTACAGGTGCATCCAGTGGTATTGGAAAAGAAATAGCACGCATCCATGCAAAACGCGGGGGCAAATTAGTACTCGTTGCCAGAAGAGAAGCCAAATTGCAAGAATTGGCGCAACAGTTAAATTCCAAATTTGGGGTTCAAGTAGATTATATTGTTCAGGATCTCACTGCCACTGAAGCTGTTCAACGTGTTTATAGCGAAGTTCAAGAAAAAGGAATCACGATTGATTATCTCATCAACAATGCAGGATTTGGAGGACATGGCAAATTTCATGAACGTGAATGGGAGAACGATGCTGCTATGATACAACTCAATATTGTAGTGCTTACCCAACTAACTAGGCTTTTTTTGCCAAACATGCTTCAGAGAAATGATGGTAAAATCTTAAACGTTTCTTCAACAGCGTCACTGATCCCCGGACCGCTACAGGCGGTATACTTTGCCACTAAAGCATATGTTACTTCTTTTAGCAACGCGATTTATGAAGAATTACATGACAGTAAAGTTACCGTTACGGCACTACTACCTGGAGCAACCGAAACCGAATTTGGGGCAATTTCAGGAATGGATAAAACAGAATTATTTAAGCGATCAGCAAGTGCTCAATCCGTTGCAAAAGATGGATACAATGGAATGTTAGAGGGTAAATTAAATGTTATTTCAGGTCTGACGTTGGATCAAAAAATAATGATGGCATTTACACCGTTCACTCCAAAAAAGCTAATTCTTAAGCAGATTAGGAAAATGCAGGAGATCAAATAATTTACTCTTATTATTAATTCAAATTGGTATGTTTAACGAATGCTAAAACCTGATTTTGGGTATTGTCCTAAATGTGGCAGTTCTTCGGTGAATCGAATCATCCCAGAGAATGATACTTTCCATCGTTTGGTCTGCACAAATTGTGGATACATAAATTACCAAAACCCCAGGCTAGTTGTCGGAACTATACCACTGTTCGAAAGCAAAATACTTCTGGGTAAGAGAGCTATTGAGCCTCGATCAGGTTTTTGGAATCTTCCGGCCGGATTCTTAGAATGTGGTGAGACTTTACAAGAAGGAGCCATTAGAGAAACATATGAGGAGACACAAGCCATAGTTTCGATTCTTAGAATGCACACTATTTATGAATTGCCTGAAGAAAACTTGATTTATTTTTTCTTTCTAGCCGAAATGGAATCCGAGCATTTTGGTGTTACTAGTGAAAGTTTGGACGTGAATCTGTTTAGTAGAGAAGAGATTCCTGAATTGGCCTTCTCTTCAAATACTTTTGCTTTGGAAGCCTATTTCGCAAATAGAGAAAGTAATAAGGTGCATTCCAACATTCGACCGTCGTTCTGAAACTCTAAACCAAGAATAGTCACCTGTCACTAACAACCTCAGGCAGATGAGCCCTATCCTTGGGACGATTTAAACGACCGGTGGGAAATTCTGCACAACAAAAACCTAATAAATACGAATAATCAATTAACACTTAGCAATTGACCCACACCACTAAAATATTTCAATCGCTTTAATGTGGTGTTAAGTGGGTAAAAGTTTCCCCTCAGGGCCTTGTGTTCTGAGGGGGCTTAACCATTTCTAGAATAATTTACCGAACAGGAAGGATTATTTTTACTCCATGATTTAGCCCATGAAGCTGTGGTATAAGTTGGGCTCCCAACAATTTCAGCAGCCTACCAACTGATATGGGATCCAAACCACCGTCAATAGACGATTCTGTATTCAGCAGAATACGCCAATCATTATCAGTAAACGCATCTAATTGTCCTTTTTGAGATAATAAAATTTCCATGAACTTTCCATTATGTCTGTACTCTAAATGAAAATATTTGTCTATTACAATTTGGCGAGAAGCTGAAAAATTCAGCAATGTCGTAATCAATGATTTCAACAAGTTATAATTGGCATAAAGCGGAGTAACCATGCGGTTATCCAACTTAAACGAGGCATTAATGAATTTGTCAGATTGCCTCAATTCACCAATCACAGTGTTGATCAATAAATCAACATCTACTGTTTCAATTATTTCCTCATCCTTTACGTCATTGTTTACTAAATCTAGAGGCTGACCAATAACGTGATTAGGATCAGCATTGTCAATTGCATCCATTAACTCACTCCATTTCAAGGAAGACTCGGTTGATTCATTTTTACCAACCAAAAATTTTAGCACAATCTCATCAATTTCACCTTCGTCATCATCACGCCTTTTAATTGGAGTAACGTTTAGCACTGCGTTCAAATGGCTTCCAGTGGAAGATCTCAATTTGACGTTTAGATTGCTTATTGAACCATGAGTATCCAACTCATCCAATATTTCGCAAAATCTAGCGCAGTACGGGTCTATCGCATGTCCTACAACCCCAACATCGGTAAGGTCTAAAACATTCAAAAAATGATTACTTGCAAACCTAATACTTCCTCTTGAATCTACTACGACAACGGCTAAGTCCGTTAGGTGTTCTAACATATTGTTCACCGCCTTTACAGAGACCGTACTGAACTTAATTTTTTCAATTAGTGTATTAAATGAAAAGGAAATGAAACTGAAAATGTTTCGTTTCTTGTTGCGAACCCTCACCACTGGAATAGAGGTTGAAAAATCTAAAGTCAAAGCCTTGTGGATAACCTTATTAAAGCCATCATGAAACCGCTCCGATTCTCCGTTTAATCTCAAAAAAACAAGATTTTCTAACTCGGAGTACAATTGTTTTTCGTCATCTGATAGTTCAGCATGCTTTCTCTTCTCCAAAATGCTTTTTACCACACTTACGAGCCCTTCAATCTGTCGTCTTTCAACTTGATCATTATCACGATAACCTTTTTGAATGGTAGAAACAATACCATACTCTACTGCCGTATAATGGTCTGGATTTTTGGACAGGCAGACAGCATACAATTCCTTAAAAATCTCCGTAACCAAAGGATCTCCTTCTTTAATCTGATGTTCCGTTAATTTACCACTCATTTCAAGCCACTCAAAGAATAATCAAAATGTATCGCCCGTTGCGATTACTATCGTAGGTCTACCTCCTTATTTTGCAGTAACCCCACAATTATAGCTATTTTCAAGGAGTTTCAGACTGAATAACAAAAATAAAAGAGTTACTTTTTCAGCTTTTAAAATAGTTGAGCGTTAGATCAACTACTTCGTTCATTGCCGGAGTTAAATCTGAAGATGTCCATGGTTCGGAAGTTCCAAAAGTATGGTTGGCTCCCGGAATTATTTTCATAATACTGTCCTTACACCATTTGTGCAAAGCTTCACCCTCCGACAGCAGGACAGACAAGTCATCACTACCGTGCACAATCAATTGACCTTTATCCACACGTTTTGCAACTTGCTCAATGTTCAAATTTTCCTCATGCTTCAGGTAATCCAGGTAGAGATCAAAATAGTGCGGCATGCGCTGTTTGGTTCTTGCGTTCTCTATGAAATATACTCCGTCAGTTTTCCACTGATCCAATATTTCCCCTTCGGGAAAACGAGATTTAAAATCACACACTCCAGCCCAACTGGCAATTCCTGCCACACGAGAATCATGTCTACCCGTCAACGTAGCAATCCCCCCTCCTCTACTGTGACCGACTAAGTAGATTCTACTCCAATTCACTTCTGGAATATTCCCCTCATAATGTTGCAACCAATCCAACACACGGCCAACATCTTCCATCTCTCGAGAATATGTGTTTCTGCCAAAAGCGTCTAAATCTGCAAATTCATTTGGTCGTTCAGCTGTACATCCATTGAACGAAAAATTAAACTTGCAGAACAAAAATCCATTTTGGGCAAAACGTCTGGCCACCAAATCCCAAGATCCCCAGTCTTTGTAGCCTTTATAACCATGACAAAAGACAACAACAGGAACAGATTCCGTAGGTTGATTGTAAAATAGATCGAGTAAAAGCGGCTTTTCTGTAGATTTTTTCGCTTCAGCAATTAAGTTTTTATACTCAAAGTCAGCTTTAGAAACCATGGTCTTGTAGAATTCATGTTAGCAATCCCCAAATGTAATGGTAATTAAAATAAACCGTACTAGCTAGCGTAGCAGATTTACATGCCCAATGCGATTGTAAATTTTGCCCGTATACGCGCTTCTCGCCTGAACCTTCCAAACGTAGGAGTCCACCAAAGCGGGAAAACCACCGTATGTACCATCCCACGCACCTTCCAATCTGTTGGTTGAATACAGTAATAGCCCCCAACGATCAAACACTCTAAAACTATACCCCTCGCGAGAAATCCCAAGCAATACAGGGATAAATTTATCATTGATTTGATCATGATTTGGGGTAAAAGTATTCGGAACAAAAATCGTAGAATATCCTTCAACAATAATAGGCTGGCAGACCTTGTCCTGGCACCCGTAATCTGAAGTTACCGTTAAACAAACATCATAATTGGCGGCATCTGTTTCCGGAAACGTAAAACTTGGTTCGGCAATAGAATCAACTCCCAATATGCCAAAGTTCCAATTTAACTTGTCTCCTAACGTCGATTCGTCTCTAAAATAGATCTTGGTGTTGTAAACATCGGTTCTCCAAGGAGTAGCATCGAAGTTCGCAATAGGACTGGGATACACGGTTATAAATCCTGATTCCAAAGTATCTGCGGTGCACCCTTTATCTGAGGTTACTGATAATCCTACATCAAATTTAGCGATGCTTACACTTTCATTTTCGTAACAATGTGTGGTGTCATAAATTGTGTAATTCGTCCCATCTCCCATATCCCATAAATAACTAACTATAGAACCGGTGGCAATGGTAGATTGGTTTTCAAATTCTGGACACCAAGTTGCACATCCTTTCGGATTTGGACTTACAAACATTGGAACTGGATTTGGATTTATAACTACCGTCTTTTCAATTGAATCCACACAACCACGATCAGTCTGAGCGGTCAACTGAGCGATATAACTTCCGGCTTGCGCATAACGATAGTTTACATCGGAATTCGAGGTTGTTAAAACATTTCCATCTCCGAATTCCCAATGTAAATTATCCACTATGTTGGTCGTAGGATAATTTTCAACAGTTGAGTGGTTTTGAAAAAGAACTGTATCTCCGTCACATACTTCTTCCGCATGAAAATCAGGTTGCGGTAAGGGATAAACCTCTAATGGAATAGTTGTGTCCGCCTCGCAGCCAAAAATCGAACGAACAGTCAATTGAATATTGTAAATACCGTGTGTCGAAAAGGACTCAATCGGATCAGCTAAATCTGAAATTGATCCATTTGAAAAATCCCAGAAAACGGAATCAATAGTTGCGGATGATACCGTTGCCTGATTGGTAAACTGTACAGGTGTATTAACGCATACTGGAGTGGCATCAAAATTTGCAATTGGCAACGAATGTACAAGTACAGGAATTGTTGTGTCATCTGAACAATTGCCCTGATTGGTAACCTTCAAATGCACATTATAGGCACCAAATGAGCTAAACATATGTTCACAATTCGGATTGAAGTTATCGGTAACCAAATCCCCATCAAAATCCCATGCCCAGCTAATAATTGTACTGGTCGTGGTATTTGATTTATCCCTAAACCTTGTCAAGGTTCCTTCGCAAATCGAATCGTATTCGAAATTTGCCACCGGAAGACTTGCCACGTGCACGGGGTGCACAACGCTATTTATGCATCCACTGTCTGACGTAACGGTTAGCGATACTTGAAATGTTCCCGCAGAACCATAAGTATAAGTTGGTGCAGAAGCCGTACTTGTACCAACATTATCCCCAAAGTCCCACGAATGGGAGGCAACAGTACCTGATGCCACATTCGATTGGTCAGTGAACGACGTGATATCACCAATACAAACATCTTTGCTTGAAAAATCTGCAACTGGCACTGGATTGATGTACACTGGCTTGGTCACGCTATCGGTACACCCTCCTTGATTTTTGACAATCAAAGTAGCTGAAAAACTGCCAGAATTCGGATATCCAAAAGTAGGATTCTGAACACTATCGTTGACCGTTCCATTGGAAGTGAAATCCCATTCCCATGACGTTATTGGTTGACCATTGCTGACGGATTGATCCGTAAATTGAGTCGTAGTTCCTTGACAGACAACAGAAGATGCAAAATTTGCAACCGGATTTGCGGCAACATCCACTGACTTTATAACCGTATCATAGCACCCACCATATCCAGGAACTACAATACCTGCTACAAACTGTATATCATATTGTCCAGCAACATCATATTTATGTTGAATGTTTTTCGTTGTTTTAGAAGCAGATTGATCTCCAAAATTCCATTGCCAATAGTTGATGGTATCTCCACTAGACACTATACTCAAGTCGGTTCCATCAATAATCTGTCCCAAACAAAAAGAACTGGGAACAACATCAAAATCTGCGTCTGGAGTAATCGGTCCAGCATAAATTGTTCCTTTCATGTTAACAGCGCACTGGCCGCCTTGATAAGGAGTAACATCTACGCTATAAGTTCCGCTAACATTTGTCCATATTGATTGGGTTGTCTCTCCATTGTTCCATAAATACGATTCTGCACCTGGCGGCGCACTAAGCTCAATAGGATTGTTAGAACATACCATTGTACCAGGAGGAATAATTTCCAGTGGCCAACATTTGGCGTCAACATAAGCGTAACCATAATGCGCACCCTTAGAACAGTCTCCGGTGATAAATTCGATTGTTACATTCGAACCAATGTATTTGTGCAGAGGAGCAAAAACAGTTGTCCAATCATGGTACCAACCATCGTCATACTCAGTCCAACCTCCATCAAGGTTTGCGTTGGCAACCACTTCGTACTCGCCGCAATCGATCAAACTATCCTTATCATCATACATGTTAACTTTAAAAAATGGCTTTTCTCCCATAGAATGATCGTTTGGATCTTCTAAAACTACCGCATAACTGTACGTAAACATTGCGTTAGAACTGTCTACTAAGAATGTTTGAACGATACTAGCAGCCTTTTTTCCACCCCCAGTAGCGTCTCCCAAACGCAAAGAGAAATCTCCACCATCTGGAGAAACTGTAGGTATTCCAACTACCCCATCTGTTCCAATCCCCATAATTTTGTGGTGTAAACCACCAGGATTGACCATCAGACTATTTTCCATCTCCAAAGGATTCTCGTTTACCCTTCCCTCGTACAGCGTCCATCCGGTTAAATCACCTGTTTCAAAATCCATGTTTTCACACGGGCCATTTGGTATTCTAGATTGTTGGAAATAGTGTTGCATAAATGGATTCGAATCTTTCTCTGACGCAGGATTAACAGCCAATTTATCCTCAAAAAAGTCAATAAAATCATCTCCTATTCTCTCAAAGTCGAAATTAGGCTGTTCAGCAACCCAACGAGAAAACTCCAACCGATCAGAACGATGTAAAATTGCGAACTGATAACGGTTTAGACCATAATCCGAAAGGATATTATCCAATTCATGACTTGAATAAAAAAATTGAAGACCAGCCTCAATTCTATTGGTTTGAGATGTTGCAACATTAAATAAAAAAACCGATAGGAGGAATGCGCTAAAACGACCAAGGCCATTTACCAAGATGATGAAAATATATGATCGCATATTCTTAAGTGGTGTAAATATTCTTTGGAACTTTAGTTGCGATCAAATAATTCCCAAACACCGAAAAAGTAAAATTATCTGGATTGGGTCAACCGCGTACTAAACAATAATGTCCCACACAAAAAAAACGATAATTGTTTTAGGCGGTTGCTTCCATATTGGGTTAAAAAATAAACTGATACGCCTTAAAAACCAACATTAAACTGCAAGTCAAAATTTTACATGTTGAAAGTTGTGTGGATTATTTTTAGCTCGAAATTGAATTTAGCACCAGTAGTCTGTAGAATGTCCGGCGTATTGATTCATAAACACCAGAACACACACTACAATTAACACACAATGTTGTAAACTTAACTAGACTCCATCCGATAAATCTTAGACCAAAATGTCTTTATTATTCACATAGTCTAACAGGTACTCAAAACTTTTAGTAAGTCTTCCTTCTTCTGCAATTGTAGCCCTCTTTATTAAACTACTTTCTTCTTCAAGTAATAATTCCGGCAAAACGTATTTGAGCATTTCCTCACCAAAATCTATGGAAGAATCTCTAGGCAGCTCACACGGAAGATTATCTACCGCCATTACGGTTAAAGCGCCCTCCGCATCGAAGGCAACCTCCATCTCGGAAACTGGATCGTATCCATAAATAGGCTCCTCAATTGTTGAAGGCCGAATTGTGCAAGGAACAGGCCCGTCAATGTCACAACTAATATCTCCAACGACTTCAACCTTCCAGTCTGCAAGCTTCATGTCTTCCTTTGCAAAGATTTTAGGCGATCTGTCATCCCAATAGTGACAAGCAATGTAGATATCAGAAACACGAGCATATTGCACAAATGATGAGCGATAGCCAATAGGATTATGGTAAAATTTCTGTTTATTGAAAACCTGGCCATCAATGCACTCATTATAATCTTCAACACACAATTGAGTATAAACAGGTTCATCAAAACTAGAGCTCAAAAAATCGTTCTTCGAAACTTTTCTAACCCCTACCTTCTCCAAAATTTCGGTAGCTCCAGATCCAACTCGTCCACGCCCGGTAAGCACAATTTTATGGCTTTTGGGTAAATCAATTTTTGCAAACTCCTTCTCCATTTCGGCTCTATCTACACATTGATACGCAGGTTTCAGCTGATATCTTCCGGATCTTACACCGTAAGCCAACAATGTATTGTAAGCTCCCACAATTCCGGCGTACTTACCGAATCCAATTAATCTCTTTCCTCTATTATCTGTTATTGTTTCATAATCAACCAACTGGATATTCCTCTTTAAGACTTCTTGCAAAAGAGCGCGGTTGTAGGGTTGTTTCTTTATCGTGTGCGAAAAAAATAAATAGGTTTTGTTCGGTACTAAACTGTTAATTGGAACTTCCTTCACACCAAGCAAAATGTCACAATCGTCAACATTATCAACCACTTTAATGCCGGCACTTGCATACTCCTCATCTACTATTTGTCTAACCTCGCTAGTTTGAACAAAAACTTCGACATTTTTATGATGCGCCTCAATTCGTACACACTGCTCAGGCGACAGAGGAACTCTTCTATCCACCGGAACTTTACCCTCACGTAGAACCCCTATCTTTACCATGCTTCCTTTTTTGCTAAAATTAGTAAACCCACAAGTAATTTTAACGAAACAAGGGCGGTTTGTTAATAATCTTCATTCAAACCATAATTTACACACTTCCTCACTCCAGAAGCTCAGCGAGTTCCATCCACCGACTGGTTTTAGCTTCAATCGCCTTTACAAGGTCATTTAATTCGGCCGAGAGCAACATAGCCTCCTCGTTCGTTTTTACTTCAGACATTTTTTTGGAGCAATCATCGCGTTTGCCTTCAAGGTTCATGATTTCCGCATCTAACCCTTCAAATTCAATCTTTTCCGCGTACGTCAGTTTCTTCTTTTTTTCTTTAGGAGCTGCTTCTATTTTTTCCTTTTTAGTGGCTGATTTCAAGGTCCTTTGTTGTTCCTTTTTGTGCTCTCTATACACTTGGTAATTTCCGGCAAGAACCTTTACGTTTCCTGCTCCTTCAAACACAAACATCTGATCAACAAGCTTATCCATAAAAAACCGATCATGAGAAACCACAATCAAACATCCATGAAATATCTTCAGGTAATTCTCAAGAGCGTTTAAGGTAAAAATGTCTAAATCATTCGTTGGCTCATCGAGAATCAAAAAATTTGGATTATTCATTAAAACCGTCAGCAAATATAGTCTTCGTTTCTCTCCTCCACTCAATTTCCGCACAAACACGTAGTGCATACTTGGTGGAAATAGAAATCGCTCCAACATTTGAGCAGCTGTTATTTTTTTGCCTTTTTCCAGCGGAATTACCTCGGCAATGTCCTTAATTACCTCAATAACCTTTTTATCTTCTTTGACATTGATTCCATTCTGATTATAGTAACCAAACTTAACCGTTTCACCAACTACAATCTTTCCTGTATCAAGCCCTTCATCACCAAGAATCATGTTTAGAAAAGTAGATTTCCCTGTTCCGTTTCCACCAACAATTCCGATTCGCTCTCCTTTTTTAAAGGTGTATTCGAACTTTCTTAAAATTGACAATTCTCCAAAACTCTTACCTACGTTATGAAATTCCAAAATTTTGGTTCCAAGTCGCTGCATGTTGATGCTCAACTCTATTTCACTTTCGTCAATTTTCTTTCCTGCTTTAGACTTAACATCATCAAATGCATTGACACGATGTTTTGCCTTCGTACCTCGAGCCTTTGGCTGACGACGCATCCATTCCAGTTCCTTGCGGAGCAAATTTTTTGCCTTCGTTAAATTGGTCTGTTCAACCTGATAGCGTGCAGCCCGTTTCTCCAAGAAATAAGAATAATTCCCCTTGTATTTGAACAATTGCTGATTGTCCAATTCTATGATTTGATTGCAGACATTATCCAGAAAATAACGATCGTGAGTCACCATTAATAATGTAATAGCTTGTTTTCCTAAGAAATCCTCAAGCCACTCGATCATATATAAATCCAAATGGTTGGTAGGCTCGTCTAAGATTAAGAAATCTGGCTGCTCGATCAGCACCTTTACTAGCGCAATTCGCTTCTTCTGACCTCCAGACATCTTCCCAACATTATGTTGCAAACCGTCTAGTTTTAATTTGCTCAGCATTTCATTCAGAAGCACCTCCGTTTCCCAACCTCCACTGCTGCCCATTTGTTCTAAAAACTCCTGATATCTAGCACTGTCTGGAGAAACACTCAATTCATTATACTCCTTAATGATTTTTAGAACTGGATTGTCACTTTGATATATACAGTCTAGAATGGTATACTCCGGAGGAAATTCATAGAACTGCTGCAAATAACTGACTTTAATAGATTTTCTAAAAGTAACTAAACCGCTATCCGGCACATCCTGTCCGGCTAGAATTTTCAACATTGAACTTTTTCCCGATCCATTTTTCGCGACAAACGCTACTTTCTGTCCCTTCTCTATCCCAAATGTTACTTCTTGAAATAACACCTTTTCTCCAAATGCCTTCGAAATATTTTCGACCGATAAATAATTCATTAAAACAATGTATCAATATTTCCTGAACCTTCTCTAATAACCTCACAAACACCAGTTGAACAATCTAAAACTGTAGATGCAATGTTACTACCATAACCTCCGTCAATTACCAAATCAACCTGATGCTGATATCTTTCGTAGATTTCATACGGATCAGTAGTGTATTCTAATATTTCATCTTCCGCTGCAACGGATGTCGTTGCAATGGGATTCCCTAGTTCATTTACAATTCCTCTGGCAATTTCGTGATCTGGAATTCTTATTCCAACGGTTTTCTTATTTGTGCCGAAAAGTTTAGGCACACGATTACTCGCCTTCAGAATAAAAGTATAAGGTCCCGGCAACGCACTATTCATTACCTTAAACGTAGGATTCGAAATCTGTTTGGTATAATCTCCTAAGGAACTAATGCTAAAACAGATTAATGAAAAATTGGCATTGCTTAGCTTAATTTTTTTCATCCGAGCTAATTTTTCCAAAGCTTTTTTATTCATTAAATCACAACCAAAACTGTAAACTGTGTCAGTTGGATAAGCAATTATTCCTCCCCGTGAAAGCACCTCGGCAACCTGCCTGATTTTACGGGTATCTGGGTTTTCTGGATGGATTTCCAATAGCATGCGCAAATGTAGTAAATCAAACCTGACATTAGACGTTGTTCGTAATTGTGATAATCTATGAGTTTACCTGAGAAGACAATTGCTGATACGCCTTTACAACTGGCTGACCTTCATAAAATCGGACGGCATCATTGACATCAACAAAAAAAGCCTCAGAACCGACCCGTTCCGTGAATCCACTTTTGTGCATCACATCACGCACAGGACCAATTGCTCCGCATATAAACAAATCAATTCCTTGCCGCCTCAATTCACCATAAAACCCATTCAACATTACAAGAGCACTCGAATCAACAAAATTTATCGCCTCAGCATTGAGCACAATTAACTTTAGCTTTTCGCCTTTATCCTTAATTATGGACCGTAATGTTGATTGGAAATAGGACAAATTAGCAAAATATAATTGAGCGTCAAAACGAACAACAACTAGATCCTCTCGACTTACAGTATCATTAAATCGATCTACGTTTTTATAAAAAGGAGTTCCTTTTACCCGCTCCAAAACTGCAATGTGTGGCTTGGCGCTTCTGTAAATCATTAAACCGAGAGACAGCAGCATTCCGCCACAGATACCCTCCATGATTCCGACGAATAATGTTAGTCCAAATGTTAAAAGAAGCATTGCCAAATCGGCCCGTTTGTACTTCCAAAGACTCAAGGGAAACTTAAAATCTACCAAACCAACTACTGCCACAATAATGATCGCTCCCAAAATAGCCTTTGGCAAAAAGTAAAACATAGGAGTTAGCCATATAAGCGTAGCCGCAACAACCGCTGCACTTACAAGGAGAGTTAAGGGGGTTTTGGCACCCGACGAGTGATTGACCATACTTCTAGAAAAGCCTCCCGTAGTAGGATAAGCCTGGAACAAAGAACCAACCATGTTGCCGGCTCCCAACGCAATGAGTTCTTGATTTGCATTTACTTCATGGTCGTTGCTTTTTTCTTGAAGTATTTTTGCCAGCGAAATGGCTTCCATAAATCCTACCAAAGCCAAAGTAATTGCCAGTTGAAACAAGGAATTAAATGGCATATTATTAAAGTTTATCCACCTAAAATCAGGTAAACCTGCTGGAATTTCTCCTACGATATTTATGGTTTTCAAGTTTAAGGACCAAACCAATAAAATGCCCAAAACCACTAGTACCAGTGCTGCCGGAACGTATTTGAAATACCGCTTTAGCATTAAATATATTAGTATGCCCGCACCACCCACAAGAAAGGCGAACCAATTAACTTCATGAGCATGCTTTACAAGCTGAATTAGCAAATCAGATAATTCATTGGTTCTCGGGATTTCAATCCCAAGGATATGCTTTACCTGGTTCATCCCAATAATGATTGCTGCACCTGAAGTAAATCCGCTAATGACTGGACGGGATAGGAAATTTACTACAAACCCCAATCGCAACAACCCCATGACAAATTGGATTGCACCGACTAGAAATGCCAACGCAATGGCCATAAAAATATACGACGACGGCTCTGTAAACTCCATCATCGATAAACCAGAAGCAACTATTAGTGAATCTAAAGCAACCGGACCAACAGCCAGTTGCCAAGAAGTACCAAGTAAGGCATATACCAACTGTGGAGCAATAGCCGCATACAATCCATATTCTGCCGGGAGCCCTGCTATCAAAGCATAAGCCATTCCCTGAGGAATTAACATTATTCCAACCGTTAATCCCGCAGGAATATCATGCTTCAAATCACCCCTGTTGTAATTCCGGAGCCAGTCAAGTATGGGCAATGTACTTTTCAATCACCAAAGTGCTAACCATCAAAGTTAACATTTGACCACAATAAGAATTCAATACTTGAGTCACAAAAGAGTATCGATACGTACAGATTCCACACCTGGACTTCCTACAAAAAAGTGGACAAATTAGTTAAGCGACCTTTTTGATATTAT